>JBDGPI010000251.1:3491-7353 GCA_042219765.1 Salsurabacterium abyssinicum (SeqCode) | reverse complement strand
AACGGATTCAATTTCAGCATACAATGGAATTATCGAAGGATTTCAATAGAGCCTACAATTCTGAGATACACGACCTGTTTTACCGGTAACCATCTATTGTCTGGCGTGAAGTGACTCATGGATATTTCCGGAGTGATATTGGTCGGGGGGGAAAACAGCCGGTTTGAAGGGTTACCGAAAGGGGCCCTGAAGTGGGATGGCTCCACGATGTTTGAGCGGGTTCATTCCTCCCTGAATTCCATCCTGGATTCCGTGTACGTATCCGTTCACGACGAAGTACCTCCGGGAATTCCGGAGGATCTCCCGGTGATCCGTGATCGGTTCGGGTCCATCCGGGGGCCGATGAACGGTGTATACAGTTCACTAAACCAAATCGAGCAACCGGTCCTCGTCGTAACATGGGATATGCCGGGATTGAATGCCCTGTTTTTGAAGGAATTGCTGGAACGCTGGCAGGACCGTGCCGGGGGTACAGTGGCAATGTACCTCGAGTACAACGACCAGGAGTATCCATTCCCGGGTATATTTTCTTCCGAGGCTCTTGAATCCTTCGAGGAGTCGTTAAAACAGGAAAAATGGGGGATGATTCAATGGTTGGAAGCTCATCAAACCGAGGCCGTGGATCCCGGGGAGTACGTGGATGAGGAGGAAGCCGGGAGTTTGCTAATGAATATCAATCAGCCTCAACAAATACAGGACATGATCCAACGATTGGAAGGTTTCAAGCGGGATCCGTAAACGCAGGTACGGGAATTAAGAAATTGATTGAGATTCCTCCAATGTCGTTTCGATTTTCGTAAGTAGTTGTGTGGGGTCAAGCGGAATTTCAAACAGTTCGTCGATTGCTTGCTGTTTAAACACTTTCCGGGAGGGTGGTGATTCCGGCGGAAGGATAAGAATTGTACTCGTGGACTCCTGTTGGACGTCAGGTAGTTCCCTCAAAAGTTGTACGTGGTCGAGGTATCGCAGTGTACTTAGATGGGCCGGTGGAACGGTGACAATGAAGCAATCCGGTTGATGGGTATCGAATAAATTACGTGTTTTTGGTGGAGCAGTTATAATTGTTGGTTCGAACGGGCGCAGAAGGCGTTCAAATGAGCGGTTGTGACGGTAGTCCCCGAATAATGTTAGTAAGTCGACGGAATCAGACGTCTTGTTGGGAATCATGGTTTTCCGATCACCTCCTTCACCAATTATTATCGTCAATGTACGGCTGTTTGTCTTTGTGAAATTCCTCACATGAATGATTCGAAGATAACAACAATCAAACGGAGAATATCGTTATTATTCTATGCCGGTACTGACAATAAATTTGTGCAATTGAAAGATCTTCACTTACCGGGATGAGTGTTATGTCCGAATACTGGCAAACGGAAACCCCCGAGGAAACGATACGGCTTGCGGGCCAGCAGAGTCAGCAGTGGGAGTCCCCTCGCGTGGTTGCTCTCACGGGTGAACTCGGCAGTGGGAAAACGACATTCGTGAAACGTGTCGTTTCCTCTTTTGGAGGAGATAAGACGAAAGTGAGGAGTCCCAGTTTTACGCTGGTTAACGAGTACACGGACACTTCTCTTAGGGTTGTTCACGCTGATTTGTACCGTGCAGAGTCGTCCGGTGAACAGCTGACTATTGGGCTCGAAGATTATTTTGACCGGGGGTATGTCCTGGTGGAATGGGCCAATTACTGGACCGGGTCCTGGCCGGAAGACTCGATTGGATACCGGTTCAAGCACGTCGAGGAAAACGTTCGACGCATTGAGCGTTATGATCCAACATAAATCAAGTCATCAAACAACACGGAGCGAATCATAATGTTACTGGCAATTGAAGCAACCGACCGCGGAGGGAGCGTGGCACTGGCCGACGGTGACGACCTGTTGGAACTGGAGTACGAGTACTCGGAACGCACACATTCCGAGCGATTAATGCCCTGTATAGATCGGGTACTGGACCGGCGCTCCATCGATTACAGCGACCTTGACACAATCGCCGTTTGCCAGGGACCCGGATCATTCACCGCCATACGTATTGGGGTTACCACGGCCAAAACTTTGGCCATGGCCTGTGACGCCAGGCTCGCCGCATTTACCGTTCACCGGTGTATTGTCGAATGGGCGCGCGGTTGTAACAACAAGGTGTACGTCGTGGTCGATGCTCGCCGGGGGGAGCTGTACCTCCAGTCCTTCCGGTACGTTTCGGGGGAATGTCAGGCACAAAGTGATCTTCAGTTAATGGAACCCGGGGAATTACTGGAGGAATGTAACGGGGAGGGGGAACTGTTATTAATGAGTAGGGACCGTGAGTGGGCGACCGACGAGCTTGATTGGCCCGAAAATGTTACAATATACCCGGATTCATTGATTCGGCCTCTTGCTGTTTCACTGCATGAATTGGCTTCGCGCGGGCTTGGTTACCAGAACGTGGACGATGTCTCTCCGGTCTACGTACGGGAGAGCGACGCCCGCTCGTAGAGTAGGAAGGGAGAATAAACGAAAATTACCACCAGTCGTTTTGTCTTCAGGGTGAATGATCGTGGAAATAAGACCGATGGAAATCGAGGATCTGGACCGTGTTGTCGAACTTGAGAATACCTGTTTCGATCAGCCCTGGAGCGAACAGATGTTTTACAAGGACCTGGTGGATAATTCCAACTCCCGATTTTACGTCGCCGAACGGGAAGGGGATGTCGTAGGTTATATTGGAATCTGGGTGGTTGTGGACTGCGTACACGTAACGACGGTCGGAGTCGATCCGTCATTGCGGCGTGAAGGGATTGGGTCCCTGCTGATTCAGCACGTGCTCGACCAGTTCGAGGGCGAGCCACGGGACATTACGCTTGAAGTAAGGGAGTCCAACAAGGCGGCCCGCGGCCTGTACGAAAAGAACGGTTTCGAGGTAACCGGGAGACGAACCAATTATTACTCCAACAATGGGGAAGACGCTCTGATTATGCATTACGGAACCTCGGGTACTCCGGTAGCGGATTCCTCTCTCGGCGATCATGAACCCACCTGAAAACATCCAAGAATCGCTGGATAATCTACCCGAGGAATCGGGGGTATACATGTTCAAGGGGGCGGGCGGGGAAATTCTGTACGTAGGGAAAGCGAAGGACCTCAACGATCGCGTGCGAAGTTATTTTCACGATTCCGTGACCGATCCCAAGACCCAGAAGCTCGCGTCACTTGTCCAGGACATAGAGACGATCGTGGTCGAGACCGAACAGCAGGCACTCGAGGTCGAGTACGATCTTATCAAGGAACACCGGCCCCGGTTTAATATTTCTTACCGGGACAACAAGCGTTATCCGTACATAAAAGTAACGATGGATGAACCGTATCCCCGGGTTCTTACCTCCCGCCAGAAGAAACCGGACGGCTCCCGGTATTTTGGTCCCTATACCAACGTGGGTAGTATGCGAAAAACCCTGTCCACAATTCGTGATATTTTTCCGTTTCGATCCTGTAACGACGATATACCGCCCGGCGGAGACGATGAGAAGTACTCCGTCTGCCTGGATTACCACATTAAGCAGTGTGAAGGACCCTGTGAGGGACTGCAGTCCACCGACGATTACCGCGCCATGATCGATGATTTATGTCGGTTTCTCGAAGGGAACTATGAACCTGTGCGGGACCGTCTCAAGGAGAAGATGAACCAGCACGCCGAAAATCACGAGTACGAGGCGGCGGCGATCTACCGGGATCGACTGGAGGCGCTCGAAGAAACCGTTGATTACCAACCGTTCGTGGAATCAACCGAAAGCGCCGACGTGGTGGGGGTCGGGGAAGCCGAGAAGGTGACCACGATCGTGCTGTTGTCGATCCGGGAACACCGCGTTATCAATCGCCGGCAGTTCCCC
>JBDGPI010000251.1:0-3419 GCA_042219765.1 Salsurabacterium abyssinicum (SeqCode) | reverse complement strand
AAAGGGGAAAGCTCTACAGGATTTCTTGATGACCTATTACGAACACCAGTCACAATTTCCCCCATTGATCGTGCTGGAAACCGAACTGCCCGATCCGGAAAGTACACAGCAGTTACTCGAAGAATGGGCCGATCGATCCATCTCGTTTGAAGTACCCCAGCAGGGGGAGAAAAAGCGCCTGATTGATTCCGCCCGGAGGACGGCGGAGCTGGCGGCTTCCGAAGAATCGGTGTCCCTGAGAAAACGGGAGGGGAACGTGCTCGCCACGGCACGGGACCTGTTTAATTTATCCGATTTGCCGAGAGTCATTGAAGGTTTCGACGTGAGCCACAACCAGGGCGAGGAAACCGTGGCCAGCATGGTCCGGTTTGTTGACGGGGAACCGGAAAAGAGCGACTACCGTCGGTTCAAAATCCGTGACGTCGAGGACGTGGACGACTACGACGCGATGAGGGAGGTCGTGCGCCGTCGTTACACGCGGTTGCTCAACGAGGAAAAATCGCTCCCGGACCTAATTTTTGTTGACGGGGGTCGAGGTCAACTAACCGCTGCGCGGGAAGTGATTGATGAATTTGATGTTGACCTTCCCGTGGCATCCCTTGCCAAACAGCAGGAATTAATATTTATTGAAGGCCGGGAAGCACCCTATGATCTCCCGGAAGACTCGAAAGTACTCCAGATGTTTCAGCGTATACGGGACGAGGCCCACCGGTTTGCGATTACGTATCACCGGGATCGCAGACAGGGTATGCTAAACTCTCGACTGAAACAGGTGGAAGGGATTGGTGACAAGCGTCTCAAGCAGATCATGGACGAGTTTGGCAGTCCCGTTCGTGCGAGACAGGCCAGCCTGGACGAGCTTACCGAAATCAGTGGAATCACGGAGGAGATCGCTCGCGAAATTAAGCAGTTGGACCCGGCAAAGGAGTGAAAAGCACAGGTGTTTTTGGGATTTTTTGTATGGAATCTTATCGAGAGGTAAGGCATCGTGTTATTGTTCGTTTCTTGTAGTCCTGAGTAGAACGAATTCGGTATCCTTCAATATCTTACGAAGATGAGGGATTCATAATTTGTATTTTAATCGGACGTTTGGAACCAAAAGGATCACTTCCTTTTATCGCGGCGGGTAACCGTGATGAGTTTTACGATCGGGAGGGCAAGCCCCCGATCCTTCGTGAGGAATCGGAGTACCGTTACGTGTCTCCGAAGGATTCCCGTGAAGGAGGGACCTGGATTGGTATAAATGAAGCCGGAGTATTCGTGGGATTAACGAATACCCCGTCCGAAGAAGAGGTGGATGACGCTCCCAGCCGCGGTACGATCGTTCGAACCTTACTGGAGGAGGGGAAGTCCACGCAACACGCCAGGGAGTTATTGGAAGACACCTTCGACATCGATTCCTTCAACCCCTTTTCCCTGCTGATCGTTGCGCCGGATGGATTAATGAATTATTCACACAATGTTAATGGTGACGATGGTGTGAAAGAAGGAGAATCCGGTAGTTTTGTGCTTTCCAACGAAACCGGGTTTGAGCTGCATGAGGCGGGAGGACAATGGGACCGGTTTCCATGGCGTCATCATTCGGAACGGGAGGATCCCGAGCAATTGCGGGGTCGTTTGCAGGGTTTCTGCAAGATGCATGAGTCTTTCATGGAACGAGACCAGGTCTGTTATCACGGTGATGAAGCGGGAACGTTATCCTCGACGAATATCATTATCGATCGTAAGGACCGGCGGTTGTATTACGATTACACGGGAGGTCCACCGTGTGAAGTGCTTTATCAACCCGTTGATGTCACCCCGTCCTTTGAAGAGGCCGTAATTAACTCGTGGGATTAGACCGGTTCCCGGGAAAGTGGTGAATAAATACGGCTGATTGGTCAGGAGGAGCCGCTAAGAGTCATTCGTAAGCTGTAAGGCCTCCGGAAAGGAATACAGGTCATAGGATTTATTTAGTTTCGATTTTAGGTCATTCATTAACTGCTCGTAATCTCCCCCGGGTTCCTCTTTCCACCGGAACGTAACATTGCCCGTGACCGGTGGTCCAGGCGAACGGTTCTGTTCGCGTACGGCAACGGATAGAAACCGTGGCGACCCCTTCATGTCGGGTTCAAAACGGAAAATACGGAGAGCCGAGGTTCCCTGTTGAATTTGGGCTCCCTTCAATTCACAAAATTCCTCAACGTCCGTTAAAATCTTTTCGGGGGGACCGGTAAAAAACAAACGATCGCGTCCTGTATCTAACAAGTTTTACACCTTCTACTTGAACAACGAAATAAGCCAACTGATAGCGAAATTGTGAAAGTTACGATACATTACTGGGATTGTTAGCTCCCTTAATGCTTAAATTTTTCGAAATTCATGCATTAAGGGTCTCAACGAGGCAGCTGTCAAGCTTATTAGCAGTAATAAATCACCCTGTAATACCATCGTTCAATTATACAGAGTGTTTTTTGGATTCCATATACTCTCTAGCTTGCCGGTTGTTAACCAGACGGATTATGCTCGACATCATTCTGGCGCACATAATCCGGGTTAGGAATACGAAACCTTGTAAATCACCGGTATAATAGGAAGATCACCGTGGTAAAAGCTGGTATTAAGCACTCATTTCCGGTCGTAGTAGTCACGTTACAGGCTCTGGTTCTCTGGAATTCCGGGTGGATGTTCGAATCGGGGACCATATCGATCGGGGTATTTACCGAACGAATTGTACGCTGGGCTCCCCTGGTCATGCTGGGAGCTTCCTGTTTGGTCACCGTGTACTTCAATTCGTCCCGGCTCACCCACTTGGGTATTTTTTTATTACTAACGTACTTGTACGTAACGGCTTCCCACTGGCCTTACCTCAGGCAGTGGTTCGGTCCCACCCCTTCGGCGTACCGGAATAGTTTCTTATGGATACCCGTCCTTATTCCGACTGTATTTATCCTTGTGCACAGCCTGGCACGGGAGGAACTGTTTACGGCCCAATCCATTTATTTTCAATGCCTGATCCTGGCAACATATCCAGTCCTGTTTTTTCTACATCTGCAGTTCCCCATGAATTCACTGTTTTTGTATGATTTGTTACCGCGTTACAAAATACCGGTCGGAATGGATACTCCCTGGTCCTTGACTCCAATCTTATTGTTGATGTTGCTGGGGTTTGCACTACTGTTAAACAGGGAACGAAACTTTTATTCCAACGACCTGTCCACGATTTTCTGGATTGCCGTGGCCTGTGTCATTCCCTTTTTTCCGGGGTTGGCCTGGACGACCCGGATAGGAGTGGAGTTCCAATTCCCGGTGGGATTTTCCGTGGCCGGAGTGTTATTCATAGCGAAAGCAATGAATTTTGCCTGGAGCAAAGCGTACCGGGATCCCCTGACCCAGGTTCGGGCTCGAATGGCTCTCGACGAAAACCTCGAATCGCTGGT
>JBDGPI010000250.1:10743-21329 GCA_042219765.1 Salsurabacterium abyssinicum (SeqCode) | reverse complement strand
TGGTAGGCGCGGACGGGTTCGAACCGTCGACCTCTACCGTGTCAAGGTAGCGCTCTGCCCCTGAGCTACGCGCCTGTAATAACTGGTATTCTATCAAGCCAGTTCCGAAGATAAAGATTATTAAAAGGAGCCGAAGGAACCGATTGAGCTGAGTGCATTCGAACCGTTCATGAGCGCAATTTATGATAAAGTTTTACTTCCGTTGTCTCAAGAAACATGATCTAACTTCAGTTCGGGGTTAATAACGTGTCCCACAAACACTACGCTTACGCCATGCTTCGCATAGTCACTGGTCTGAGCATGCTCGTTCACGGAAGCGTACGCGTTTGTGGGTCCTACGGTGGCTTTGTTCAATGGATTCACGGGCAGTTCAGTCGGACCTTTCTGCCGGAATCTTTACTGACGATGGTTGGCTACGGGATACCGCTGGTTGAAATCGTCATTGGTCTTTCGCTGATTGGTGGTCTTTTAACGTTTTACGGTTTAATACTGTCGGGTCTCCTCATGAGTGTCCTGGTGTTTGGAATGTGCCTGCTTCAAAATTGGTCCACCGTAGCAGATCAAATGATTTACACTTTTATCTTTGCGGCCCTGCTATTTGGGCTGGAGTACAATCACTTCTCGCTGGACCGCTTCATCCTTAATTCAAACCCGGCACATAACGGCGACGGGTAGAATTTCCGAATGGGTGATTTTATGATATTCAACCGCAAATTTATTTTTGTAGCATCGTTGATCATGGTGTTTTTTATTTTTATTGGTTTTTACCTGGTCCCAAATTGGGGTCGTTACATACAGACACCCGAACAGCGAGTGAGTTACTTAACGAAAAGTATCTGGTGTCCGATATGAGAGGGTGAAACCGTGGCTGCCTCCCAGGCGGAGGTCTCCCAGAAGCTACGGAGGACCATCCGTGAGATGGTCCGAAAGGGTAAGTCTAACCAGGAAATCTATCATTACATCGAGGAAAATTACGGGGAAAATCAGATTGCAGTCCCACAGGAAAATTGGATGCAGTACGTTTCAATGGGTCTACCGTACCTACTGATGGGCGTGATTGTTGTCATTGCGGTGGGCTTTGGCTGGTTCTGGACCCGGTCACAACCCGACGATGAGAGCGGGGACGGCGACGACAGACTCGACGGAGACCGCCGTGAATCCATCGACCAAATTGTATCAGAGGACAAAAATAACCCTTTGCATTAGTGTCATATACGACACACCATATTAATTTAAAGTCGAATTCATTCATTCGGTACCTCGCTGGCTTGAAAAACGTCTCAAAATATTTTGAGACGTTTTTAATTGTTTGAATTCTCGCTTTATAATGGCTGGGAATAAGCGAAGGGTCTTTGATGATTGTTTTTTCAGAGTGGCTTGAATGATCGAATGTGACACAGTATTGTAGGTACAATCGGAAGAAAGGGTTTCTACCCTCCAGTATCAAGTTTTCTATCTTCTCTTATTGGTGATATTTAATGCTTACGGATAAACCCGATTTAAGCGGTCAGACTGCGTTTATATCCGGTACCACACGTGGAATCGGTAAACAAATTGCACTCGACCTCGCCGAACAGGGTTGTAACATTGTCTCCACGGGTAAGACGGTGGACGATTCGGACTCGGACCTTGAGGGCACAATCCACAAGACAGCCGAGGCCTGCGAGGAGAAGGGGGTTGAGAGTCTTGCGATCAAACTGAACGTTCGTGATCCGGAATCCATCGATCAGGCGGTTGAGGAAGCCATCGATACGTTCGGCAACGTAAACATATTGATTAACAATGCCAGTGCGATACAGCTGGCGGAAGTCGAGGATATGCCCGCCAACCGATTTGATCTTATGAACGAAGTCAACGTCCGTGGGACCTACCTCCTGAGCCGGAAATTCATACCTCACATGAAAGACCTGGAGAACAGCTGGGTTTTGACCAACGCTCCACCCGTTACAATTGATCGAGCATCGGGTAAAGCTGCTTACGCCTGGTCCAAGATGGGAATGTCTTTTATTACTCTTTCGCTGGCGGATGAGTTAGATGAATACGACATTGGTTGTAATTCTTTCTGGCCTGTGACGGCAATTGACACTCGAGCGACCCGGTATTTCGGACTTGGAACCGAGGAGGACTGGCGGACGCCGGAAATAGTTTCCGACACCGTTCTTGAGATTCTCAACCGTGATCCCTCCGAATTTACGGGCAATGCGGTTTACGACGAAGAACTCCTTAAGGACGCCGGGATTGACGACTTTTCCGGCTACAATCTCGTTGAAGGATCAAATCCGCCACCCTGGTCCGCCAAGATGTTTGACCCCGAGTACGAACAGGGAGAATAATCTCAATCGGCATCAGGCGCGCTTCCTGAAGGGATCATTGGTTGAATAATATTTCTTTGAGCTCGACTAATCAGGGGTAACCCCAAGTTCAGTTGCTGAATAGGTCTCCAGATTCAAAGGAGTTGTTTCACGGCCATGAATACGGCAGTCGTTGTTGGGGCTGGCCCTGGATTGGGCCAGTCGCTCGTTCAACGGTTTCTGGATGAAGGGTACAGCACTGGGATGATTGCTCGAACCCAGGACACCCTGAAATCCGTCCGTGAGATTACCGCGACCGGGGATTCTCGGCTGAAGGCCTACCGGTGCGATGCCACCGACGAGGAAGCCGTCGCATCAACGTTTGATTCAATCAAGACGGACCTCGGTAACGTTGACGTGCTAATTTACAATGCGGGAGCCTTCGAGTACGGTGGAATTCTCGACCTCGATCCCGGCCAGTTTGAGGACTTCTGGAAGGCGAATTGCTTCGGTGGGTTTCTGACGGCACAATCCGTGCTACCCGATATGGTAGAAAAGGGGGAGGGCACGATCATCTTCACCGGTGCCACTGCCTCCCTGCGTGGGTCGGAGAACTTTGCCGGACTTGCGGTGGGGAAATTTGGACTACGAGCCCTCGCGCAGTCCATGGCTCGCGAATTCGGACCCGAGGGAATTCACGTGGCCCACGTGATCATAGACGGCCAAATTGATATCCCGAAAAACAGAGAAGAGTATCCGGACCGAGCGGAACACACCTTCCTGGACCCTGATGAAATTGCCGAGTCCTACTGGCAGCTTCACCAACAGGACTCGAGTGCCTGGACACTGGAGCTTGACTTAAGACCCCATGTCGTAGAGTTCTGACTCCAAGGGAAAAACCGCAATGGTGAGGGGTTCCAATAATAGCCCTACTGGTTCCTCCGGAAGACCTTTTACTGCCGTGATAAAAAATATTCTATTTTAATTCAATTCACTAAATTCTCATTTATCGTCCAGCACATGATACGGATTTTCCAGATTACCACCCAATTACGGAAAAAACGATTAATAAATAACTTTTGTTTTTATCGGTGCCAGCACTTATAGTTAAAATGATTTTGAGGGAATCCGCCGCACTTAATCCTACCACCACGACTCACACCGTCACGAATAGTGTAAACTGACTTTCCAGGTCAATTTTTATCGAATCGTATTATCCACTGTAATGGAAAACGTACCTGTAAGTCATCTTCGCCAGCTCATCATTGTTTGACTGAGGAATTCATAGCCACTAACTGCTTTAGCTAAAACATTAGCGGTACCAAAGTTCTATTTTATTCGGTTTATGGTCCTTAGGCGTGGGGTTTAATGGTCGAAATCAATTCTGAATCCAGAGGAAACAGACGAATTCTCCTTTTACTGGACCGGAAATCCGCTGATTCTATTTCCGCAGTGGAACCTGACCTGGAGTGGACAAGCAGGGACTTTAACTACCGGGTCTGTACTACACGCGATCGTTTTCCCGAAATCCTTAATAATATCGCCTGCGACCTTATCTACCTGGACGAGAGGGTCTTACCGGGACCCAGGCGAGAAAGTATCATTGAATCCTACCGTAGCAACGCCCGGGAGATTCCTCTGATCATGCTTTCGGGTAGATCCCAACCGACTTTTAAGGAGGCCTGGCCACACAAATCCGTCAACGCTCAAATTCCAGCGCGATGCGTCAAACGAAAAATGATGCACAAAATTTTACTGGAAGCGTTTGGCAGGGATCAGAGTAAACAGGGCCATGAAAGAAGCCGGCCGGAGGCATTTTACGGTCGGAATTTCCTCGATAAATACCTCGATTCTATTCTTTCAATTGATTCAAATAATACACTTAACTGGATATTCGTGCTGTTTGGCCTCTCCACCGACAAAACTTCACTCCGGAGGAGAGTACCCGTCAGGTTTTTCACAAAACTTTCCACCTGTTTAAAGGATAAGACAATAGTCAATACCAGGGCTGGTCGTTTTGAGGAAGGACTCTACTGGGGTCTTTACGGTTGTGAGTCCAGGAGTAAAGCCGTTAAACAAAAACTTATGAGAGGCTTCAATGATTTTAGAGAATCGGTAAGGAGGATGGAGTGTTCCTTGAAAACGGTCTGGGAGAATACGATCATCCAGCGGTTCTTTTCCAGTGGGTTTTCCACGGACGAACTCGAGGACGAGATAATGCGGACGCTGAGACGGGCCGATTTAACCCCCGGGAACAGCATCATCTATCAGACAGCACATCATTAATTCTACTCAATTTACGAACGAGGTAACTTGGATTTAAGGACCAGAGACTATCCACCCCAGGTCTATTTACTAAGTTTCATCGGACTCCGAATCAACGATACCATTATCGATCATGCCTTTGATGTCCTCGGAGTCGTAACCGAGCGTCTCCGATAGAATCTCTTTGGTATGCTCTCCCAGGGTAGGAGGGGGCTCATCGACGGAACCCGGTGATTCGCTCATTTTTATGGGAATACCGGTAGTTTTGATTAGACCGGCCACGGGATGCTGAAGACGCTGAACCATGTTCCGTGCTTGAACCTGATCGTCATCAAAAACTTCCTCCAGATCCTTGATTGGGGCGGCCGGTATCCCCGCTTCGTCCAGAAGGTCCGTCCACTCGTCAGTGGTCTTGAGGCGTGTTTCCTCTTCCAGGAGCTCGTGGATTTCATCCTGGTGTTCGACCCGTGATGCATTGTCGGCAAACCGCTCATCCTCAAGTAAGTCCTCGCGGTCAATCAATTTACAGAACCGTTCGAACATACTGTCGGTGCCGAGGGCGAGGTTCATGTGTCCATCCTTTGTTTCGAACGTTTCGTAAGGACTTATCGTGGGATGGAAGTTTCCCATCCGTTCCGGAGCGTCCCCCGTCGCGAAGAATCGTCCGGCCTGGTAGCTCAGAAGGCTGATCATGCTGTCGAGCATACCGACATCCACGTGCTGACCCTCACCCGTTTTCTCGCGATGGTACAGAGCTATGGACGTACCCATGGCGGCGTAGATACCGGAAATTAGATCGGCTATGGCCACTCCCATTTTCGTCGGTGGTCCATCCTTCTGGCCGGTTATGTCCATCATGCCGCTTAATCCCTGGATGGTTAAATCAAAACCGGCTTTCTCCCGGTCCGGTCCTGTTTGACCGAACCCCGAAATAGACGTGTAGATAATTTCTGGATTTCGCCTGGATACTGACTGATAACCGAAACCAAGGTCTTTGAGCGTGCCCGGACGGAAGTTCTCAATCAAAACGTCGGCTTCCTCGATCAGTCGCCAGAGAACCTCCTTGCCCCTGTCGGTTTTGAAATCAAGGGTCATACTTCGTTTATTTCTGTTCACGCTCACGAAATAGGCCGCCTCCCCCTCAATAAAAGGGGGGCCATAACCCCTTGTGTCATCCCCGGAACCGGGTTTTTCGACTTTGATAATGTCGGCTCCCATGTCGGCCAGCCACATGGTAGCGTACGGTCCGGAGAGTACACGGGTTAAATCCAGAACGGTTATACCATCAAAAGGGCCTGACATTGCTACACTCTCTCCACTTAAACGTTGTAGTAAGGATCTTTAGCTATTTTATTATTGGATGCTAAAATGATTGTAAGAGGCTAAGATTTCCGATCAAATTCCACAATTATGTGTTCAGTTTACGATGAAGTGTAGGCAGTAGCTCGTACAAAAAACACTTTACACTGTCTCCCTGGATCTACTCAGTGGAAGATCCTTGAATGAATCTGTCACCATGAATAATCACCACAGGTCGTTCAATACGTTACAATCGGTCCGCACCGGGATCATTTTTTGCATCAACTTATAAAACTGATACAATCTTAGGCACTCTTTCCGGAAGTAGTCTATTCTACCAGTACCAAATTCGTTTGGAGGATTAAGCGGAACCATGGAAATAGAGGTTATGCGTACCAAAATTCACCGTGCGACGGTGACCGATGCCGATTTACACTACCGGGGAAGCATCACGATCGACGCCGATCTCATGGATGAAGCCGGTCTGCACGAACACGAGAAGGTGCAAGTACTGGATATCAATAACGGTGAGCGTCTCCAGACTTACACGATTGCCGGTGACGCCGGTTCCGGAGTTATCTGCCTGAACGGTGCTGCCGCCCGTAAGGTACAACCCGAGGACAAGGTGATCATCATAGCGTACGGACGTATTCCTGAATCTGAGGTATCCGATCATACTCCCACAGTGGTTCACGTAAACGAGCACAACAGGCCAGTTGAAGTAAACTAAATTAACCCCCGCCATTGGGGCTGGAACCAGTACCTCACGACAGAGCTACTGCAAGGGGAATCACTTACATAGCTCATCGTTTTTAATGTGTTTCCTGAGTATTGCGCAAAATACTCTCCGATCTTTTCAGCCCCCAAACAGAATAATTTTTTACTTCTCCACAGGGTTTGATTCCGTCCAGTTTCCAGTCGCACAATCCACCTACTCACACCCGATATACAGTACGATCATGGTTGAATAACCACCTTACCATTCCGATTACAGCAGCCCGTTTAAGGAATTTATGACCGGGCTCCAACGGCCACGGTGGAAATGCTCGGATAGACAGTACAACCCTTAAAGTAATGTACCTGTCAGACATTCACAAAATTTACCTGATATTATGCTCAAAAATCGATTAGACTATAATAGTTTTGATTTGAACCATTTTGGTACCTTTCAGCTTATTAGAGCGTGCATGAACACAAATATTACTTCATCCCATTTCGCCGATTCAAAATGAGGCCTCCTGAATGCGTAAAGTATCGCTTCGAAACGTAGCCGTTAACGACCGACTTGCAGTGGATATACGTATTGAATCCCCACTGCCTGACGTCCAGTACCGATTACGAATTGACCGGGGCACACAACTGAAGCCAAAACACATCAACCGGTTGAAGGAGGAAGGTGTCCGTTCGGTCTTCGTAGTAGACCCAGCCACGAAGGATCTCTCGAGTTACATCCGTGACGAGGACCTTGAAGCCGTCGAAAGGGAAACCATCCAGAACCTTAGAACAACGGCAGAGGCCCTGCGGGAGGACAACCTTTACAAACTTCCTGCCGAGGAACTATCCGACACGATTCAGAACTTAATTGATACCATCAAAGACAGTTCCGTGTCCATGGCCTATTCCTCGCTTAAATCCCACACCGATTACCTTGCCAAACACCAATTCGACGTCTGCCGGTTGTCGCTTCATTACGTGCTGGTGTACCAGGACGAATTAATTGAGAAGTATCGTACGGAGTACTCACAAGGTGATCTCTCCAGGGATGAGTTTACCGAAGTACTCGGTATGGGAACTTTGCTTCACGATATTGGTAATTGGGAAATTCCTCAGGAGACTCTTGAGAAACGGAAGGAACTTACCGATACCGAATGGGAGGCCATCAAGCAGCATCCCCGGCTGGGTTTTGACATTATGGGCAACCTCGACGACGTTAATCGCCTAGCGAGAATGCCGGCTCTCCACCACCACGAACGGTACTCCGGACAGGGCTACCCCAAAGGTCGCTCGGGAAAGGACATCCATCTTTTGGGACGTATAGCAGCCATCTGTGACGTTTACACGGCGTTGACATCGGAACGACCTTACCGGGTTAAATTAACTCCCAACCGAGCTATTGAAATTATGAAGGACATGCAAAATGGTGACGAGAAGGCATTTGAACCGGACTTGATGCAGAAATTCCTTGATATAATGCCGCCTTACCCTATCGGCCAGGACGTTGTGCTTTCGGACGGTACGAGGGGGGTCGTCTGTGGACTGGACGAGGGATTTGAGACTCCAAGGGTCCGTGTGTTGTTCGAGGAGAACCAGAAGCTGGACGACTATTACGAAATCGTAGCCAATGTATCTGAATCCCCGGACATATTAAATTGAAAACTTCTATTTACACGATGCTTACATCTTCAACCAAAAACCTTCTCCCTGTGAGACTCTCAGACCAATGACCAGGGACCTGGACAAACTCGCCGGTGATATTGATTTCAGGGAACTCATTGAAACACTTGACCTGGCGATTGTAGCACTGGATGCCGACTGGAATGTCCTCTACCACAATCAGAAAGCCTCCGATTATTTTGACGACCGGCATGCGATAGGGAAAACCTTCTGGGAAAATTTGACGTCTACCTTCAAGCAATGCCTGCAGGATAGCTACAAAAAAGCGATTCTCGGAAACAGGAATCAGCTCGATTTTGCAGAACCCTCCCGAAGAACCCAGCATATCGACGAAAGCGTTTTTTCGGATCTTCCCCTGGATCTACTGGATCAGAAGGCAGTGGAGTTCAAATTTGATTGTGAGCAAACCAACAAGGCTTATTCCGCTGCTTTTGATCATCATCAGGGCAATTTCCTGTTTAGAATTGAATCAATCACCGAGAGAGTAGAAGCACATCGTAAAGCCGAAAAAAGTCGTAAAGAACTTAAGGAAACCCTTGAAAAAATGAGTGAAGCTAAAAACGCAAACCCACTCACGGGGCTGCCCGGTAATATACGAATCCAGGAGGAAATAAAACACCGTCTCGAAAAGGACGAGGATTTCGCTTTGATTTACGCTGACCTCGATAACTTCAAGCCGTTTAACGACCGTTACGGCTTTGATCGGGGTGACGAGGCGCTGATTTTACTCCGTGATCTTTTGCGTAGGTCACTGACCAGAGTGGAGGCCGAAAGGTCGTTCCTGGGACATATTGGTGGGGATGATTTTGTGGTAATTATTGATATTCCCAGCAGTGAGGAGTTCTGCCGGACTGTGATCGATCTTTTCGACGACAGGATTCCAGACCTTTACGACCAGGAAGACCGAGAGAAGGGGGGGATCCAGTCAACCAACCGGCAGGGAGAGACCGAAGAATTCACGATTATGTCGATAACACTGGCCGTTGTGACCACCCAGGACCAGGACTTCAACAATTATCTAGAAATGACGGAAACCGCCGCAGACGTTAAACATTACGCAAAACAGGATCGGCGGACGAGTAATTACGTCTTCAATCGACGGACGGAGCTGGAGCCGGACCAACAGTAACCGGATGTCTTCATTCTTTAGCGGACAAAACGCGACCCTTACACGTGATGCGGACAAACCCCTTCCGATAAGACCTCCTTTGCGGACCTCCGACGGCGTGATTTTCCTACAGGGGCAGCATCCTAATCAGTTCAGGTGTTTTCGATAACGTCCGAATGCTTGGCTTTTAGCTTCTCAAGTTTGGGGGGGGATCATCCGCTGACAGTAGGCTTCCTCGGGATTGTTTTCGTAATAATCCTGGTGATAGCTCTCGGCGGTATAAAAAGTCTCCAGTTCCTCGAGTTCAGTCACGATAGGATCATCGTAGGCCCCCGAGGCCTCGAGCGCGTCAATCATTGCTTGGGCCGTACTCTTCTGGTCGTCGTTGTGGTAGAAAATGATTGAGCGATACTGTGGACCGATGTCGGGGCCCTGCCGGTTGCGTTGAGTCGGATCGTGAATTGTAAAAAAGACCTTCAGCAGTTCGTCGTAGGTGATTGTGTCCGGTTCGTAGGTTACCTGTACAACCTCCGCATGATCGGTGGTGCCGGAGCAGACCAGGCGATAACTCGGGTCCTCGACGTCCCCTCCGCTGTATCCTGAGACGGCGGAAGTCACCCCCTGAAGCTCTTTGAATGCTGCCTCCACACACCAGAAACAACCCCCACCAAACGTTGCTTTGTTAGTCTCAGTCACGGTATTAAACTCCTTCTTCGGGAAAATGAAATTAATTCCTGAGAACAACAGTATAATTACGATTTCTGGAATTTCGGATCAATAGGGCTGCACCATACCAATCCGGCATTTATTATTTGATTTACGAACCAAACAAGAGAAAAATTCACCACTTTACACTTGCTAAAAAATTTATCGAAAGGAAGGCTGGTTCATATGCTCAGGTTAATTTTTCTGATTCTTGGTGGAGCGTTAATTTATACCCTTGCTCAAAGCTTTTTTGGTTCCAGTGAAACGTCCAGGAACAAGGACGAGAAAACCGAAAATATTTGAGGATGGTCGGTGATAGAAATGACATCCTTCGGCTCCGATAAGACCAAACCACTCCGTGAGGTCCTCACGGAGGAGCAGATCAACTACATCAAGGAGGAATCCGATCACGAAAACATCGATTCCATACTCGATTCTTCCCTGAACGAAATTATGGAATCCACGTCGAAGCCTGATCTTACTCAGTTAATGGGACAGGCTACTGATAGTCTCGGCGGTGATTC
>JBDGPI010000250.1:3769-10733 GCA_042219765.1 Salsurabacterium abyssinicum (SeqCode) | reverse complement strand
AGTGGATTTCTCGGGTCCAGAATAAGTTGCTCCTGCGACTTCCGTAAGGTAATGTCCGGATATATTTTGTCCCGGAAGAAGTTTATCAAGGGCTTTGAATTGGATAGTATTTACAAATATTTGTTCTATTACCTTAGTTTTTTTAATCCCCTAATTACAGGGCGATTTTACAATGTTTTCGGAAAAACACCGTTATATTCTAAAAACCCTCTCGTACCTCTCGACCATCGGGACCGAGGACTACACCACCATCTCTAACTTAACGGAACGCCTCGATATCCCTCGAGGCTACCTGAATAGAATTATCCCGAAACTGGTCGACATGGGTTACCTGGAAAGCAAAAAAGGGCTCGGGGGAGGAGTAAAACTTGCTCGCCCGGCGAATGAGATTAGAATGTCGGATCTCCTCGAGGACACCGGGGCACTATTACATCGAACCGAAGAATCCTACGAAGAATGCTGTGTACCGGAGGTCTTCGATGAGTGTATGATCGATATCTGGATGGATGATTTCCGTTCGGAGGTCATTAAAGAATCCACCCTGGAGGATATGCGCAACCGCTTAACCCCCAGCTCCTGAAAACCTCACCGTAGCATTCAGTTTTGGAACAGTCTCGCCTGTACCAATAATTCCGATGGATAACGTTCCGTAGATTCAATCAGAGCAGAGAAGGGGCGGTGGTGGCGAAATAAAATCCGACCAGCGATATAGCCATTGAGATACAGACGCCCCAGGTCATATCCACGAGTGAGACTTTAATCGTCCATTTATCAAGGGTGGCCAGGTTTGTAAGATCATAGGTCGCGTAACAGACTAGCCCGTAGAATCCTCCCCGGAACAAAAGCATCCGCAGTGAATCCCTGAAAAGAGCCGGTTCAACCACCAGCAGAATATTTCCAAAGACAAACAAAACGTAAAAGAGCAGTGCGGGGAGCATCCTTGGTTCCTCGGACAGAAGCGTGCTTAGCTCACGACGGTAAAACGGTCCGGCAACGTAACGAAGCCAGATCAAATCCACTGCGAGGTAAAAGAGAAAACTGACGAGAAAGGTGAGAAAATAAAGCGGCAAGTCCATGAAGCGATCCTTTCAGTACGATCTGTTTAAAAGAATAATGTGAAAGAATTCACACTGAAAATATTAAACGGATTTTCGGCACTCACAACAATAATTGGTCCGTGGTTTTAATATTTCCACGTCTTACTCCATAATTTCCTTGTAATTTGAATCAAAAATACTCCGCTCTTCCGACTTTCAGGAGTGAAATCATCGGTGCCATCCAATCGACAGTTTTCCCGAACAGTCAAGATGGGACGTAAAATAAGCCGATGGTTCTTCGTCGTCGTAACCTGGTTGATTCTCGTTGTATTGCTGTGGGATTTCTGGAGGTTCTTCGAACGGCTAACGGTTCAATTTTTTCTCCGGAGTAGCCTTCCTGTCCTGGCCGGGTTGATTACGTTGGCGGTTCTTCTCGTAACCGCCATGTTCGAGGCGGAGTGGCTTCTGAAATTAATAATCTGCATGCTCTTCTTCCTGTCGATTGCTGTTCTATACTCCTACGTCGGTTACGAATTAACCTATACGCTCCAGAATGCAATCGATCGGAGTCAAACGAATAGCCTTTCCCGCAAGAAGAGTCCCTCCGGCTGGTGACTGGCTCGGCGATCAGGCAAAAGGTCAGTAGCGAATAACCTACGGTTAAATCAGTTTCCTCAGATCGTCAGTCACAGTGTCAACGTTCCACTGACTCCCCCGGTACCACTTTTTGATAGTACCGTTTTGGTCGATCAAGTACGTTCGCAAATTATGAACAATCTGGCCTGATTCCGTCTGTTTGGTCGAAATCTTAAACCGGTCAACCAGGGCGTCTACCGTCTCACCGGGTCCGGTAACGAACGTCCAGTTTGTTGCCTCGATTTTACGGGAGCGACGATACTTGCGAAGGACAGCGGGGGTATCGTGATCTGGGTCGAAGGTGACGGTTACCAGTTTAAAGTCACTATGGCCTTCCTCAAGAAGGGACGATCGAACTTTCTTCATTTTCCGGGTTATCAAGGGACACATCTTCGCCATCGGACACCGGGTGTACATAAAGCTGATAATAAGAGGTTTACCCGGAAGTTCCTCAAAATAAAATTGATTTTCGGAGTGTGTTACAAGTCCCGTGTCGGGGAAGTTATTGATACTGGTACCGATCAAGTCGGACGCGGGAAGCTGCTTTTTTATTTCCTGGGGACTCGGTTTTTGCGTTTGGTTACCCCGATCGTTGGAACATCCCCCGGCAGCCGTCAAAAAAGCCAGGAAAATGAACAGGATGTGACTGGGTCTTATCATAACCATAGCTCCATATGTTTGGCCATAAGTAACGATAAATAAGTATTAATGAAAATAAATTTTGTTGAGAGACCGACAAAGGCAATTATAGCTATCAAGAATACGGGCTGGGTAGGGGTCCGGTGCGTTTAAAACGCTAATTACATTGGGATTACATTCACCGGGTTCCATAAGGGAATACATTAAGTAAAAAAACTCGTTCCGATTCGAACCGAAAACTATCAATTTTCTCTATCGTGTGTTTCAATCCGGTTACGCCCGTTCTTTTTGGCCTTATACAGAGCGTCATCCGCCTTTTCTATAAGTTCGTTTACGGTTTCTTCATCGTCGTACTCGGCCAGTCCGATACTGCAGGTTACTTTAAACTCCGTCCCCTCATCGTCCTGAAACCGTGATTCGGCGAGTTGAGTACGGATCCGTTCCGCAACTTCCTGGGCCCCCTCGCTCGCGATTTCCGGCGTGGCGATAATGAACTCCTCACCGCCGTACCGACCGATAATGTCAACTTCCCGTGTCTCCTCGCGGATAATACCCCCGAGTTCCTTCAGGACTTTGTCCCCAGCCACGTGTCCATGCGTGTCATTCACCAGTTTGAAGTGATCGATGTCCAGGAAAGCTACCGTTAAATCATGGTCGTAGCGGTTAGTCCGCTCGAGTTCGGTCTGTAGGTCCTCCATAAGCTGACGACGGTTGCCGAGGCCGGTAAGTTCGTCCGTTTTTGCCTGGAGCAGAGTGTCCTCAAAGAGGATAGAATGATAGATCTGAGAGGAAAGAAGCCCCGAAAGGAGTTGCATTGTTGATTGATCGTCCTCCTGGAAGTAGTAGGGCTTCCTGGACGTCACTTTCAGGACGCCGAAGGTTTTGTTCTTGTAGGAGAGCGGAACCAGAATTCCGGAACGAAATCCGACGTCCTGCGCTTTGTCCTTCTCCTTGACACGGTTGTCGGTCTGGGCGTCGTGACAGACAAGCATTTCCTGTTCGGTGTAAGCTTCTCCGGAAATACTTTCATCGAGGGGTAATTTCAGACCAATGGACGATTCAAGTGTTCCTACGGCACTTCGGTAGACGAGTTGTCCCTCCTCGACGAGTTCGACGACGGCTCCATCGGCCTCGGTAACTGTTTTAGCGGACTCCGCAACCTTTTGCATGGTGTCTTCCAGGTTCAATTCGGACAACGAGACTTCCTGCTGGACGGTAACAATTGTGGAAAGTTTCTCGGACTGCCGCTCCGCTTCGACCTGTTCGTTGATCTCCCGAACGACGCCCAGGAGAAACTGTGGTTCGTCTTCCTCATCAAAGATGAGGTTCACGGTCACCTTTCCCCAGGTGATTTCAAGGTTCTCTTTAACGAAGCGCTTGCGCATCGAGTAATTTTTAATTTCTTTATTCCGTAACTTGTTGAAATATTCCATCTCGGTCTTCGGGGTGTGTAACATCACTAAGTTTCATGTTTCTGAGTTCGGACGGTTCGTATCCAAGCATGTTCGCCAGTGCTTTGTTGAGCCGGATGATGTTGCCCTCCAGGTCCACGTGGGCCATACCCACGTCCGACTGTTCGAAGGTGGCCTTGAATAAGAATTCGTAATCCGTGGCATGATCGTCATTTTGGGAATTCATGGTGGCCAAGTTTGGGATCCTTTGGAAAATTTAATGCTGACGTTTCGTCAAACGGACCGGTTGTCAGGATTGTGCAGACGGTCCTGAACTGCTTAGCTTCGCTGTTGAACTGCGCTGGAGGGGCTGTAAAAAATACTCCGGAATTGTTAATGAGAGTTTAGGTAGGTCCAATATGTCAATTGCAGAAAAAGTATATTGTAAACCGGCAAAAAATTATAGTGATCATTCCATTGTTTGGTTGATCTTTTTTTATGTCGCTCCGCTTACTGTTACAGTTAAATCAGTGTTTTCGAATACAATTGCTCGATTCCGAAAATTTTGCCCAGTCGGTGGTAAATTTGTTTGCAGGATCGGTAGAAGTCGGGATTTTCAAGATCCTCGATTTTTAAGGAATCGGGATAAAGTTCTTTTACGCACCGCTTCAGTTCCTCCAGAAGCGTCTGGTCCAGTAAATACGATCCTGCCAGATCGGAGAGGACACTTTCCGGTAGAAGTGTTTTTAACCTGAGGCAGGCTGGTCCGCCGCCGTTTTTCATGCTCTGGCGTAGTTTTACGAAACGAACGTCGTCGATGGGATTATTCCCTGAGACGACGGACTCCAGGACTGACCGGGCGCTGCTGTAATTTTTAACGTGTTCGGCCGCTATCAGGGTCATTTTGCCCTGATCCGTCGAAACGATCTGGCTGTTGAACAGATAACTTTCGATAGCTTCGTCCAGGTCCAGATGATTGCTGGACACGTCAAGGCAGTAAAATTCATCCCCGTATAATTCCTGGTAACGATCCTTGAGTTTCATGGCGAACGAACTGGAATCGTAGGCTTGCTGATGGTAGAACAAAACGTTTCGATGGCCGACAGCCACCAGGTCATTGTGAAACCCACCGGCTTCGAGAACCCGAGAATTTTGCTTTACGTGGAATTTTCGGTTGTCGGGAATTCGATGCAGTCGGGCCAGTGCCCGGCTGGCAGCCGCCGATTGACGGGCGGGAAACCCCGTTGATTGTTCCTGTTTGGTTTCAGTCCCGTGGACGAAGACTTGCAGTCCCGGCTCGTCCCTACCGGGACTGAAGCGCATGTGATTGGCCGCCCCTTCGTCACGGTATTCTGAATTAGGGGGGAGCCTCTCGTGGACGGTTACGTCAGGGTGATCGAAGAGGTGTTGAAAGAACGATTCCGTCCAGGTCGCTTCAAGCGAACGATGAAACGTAGAGACCAGGTTTGCGGGGGTTATGTGTGTTTGTGAGGATTCCGTGTCGGGTGCCGGCGCAGTTACTGCCGCGTTTGCCGCCCACATGCTGGACGCACTTGACAGAGCCGAGAGCAGGGAAGGGTCGTCCCGTCCGAGTGTCGAAAGAACCTCCTCGGGGGATCCCGAGTAACCCAGGCGTTTGGCCGCCCGTAGATCCGGTCTTGGAGCAGGGGGTAAGACGGCCTGGTGAACGTCGTACTCGGCGACGGTTTCCATTTTACGAAGGCCCTGCAAAGCGGCCTGTTTTGGATTTGACCTGGTATCCCGGTGGGACATTGACGGTATGTTTCCGTAGGAAAGTCCACCGTAGTGGTGAGTGGGACCCACCAATCCGTCAAAGTTAACCTGAACGAAACCCACGGTTTACCTCAGGAAGGCGAACATGGAACCGCCTTAATTGAGTCCCCAATGCTAATAGACAGTCGGTCTATAGTGGCTTTCGGGATTTTACAGGTTCCATCGGAATCCGCTTTTAACCGGGTTTTCGTCGAACGATACTCCGGTGAAAACGATGCCACCAGCCAGAACGAGTTGATTTCCCGGGAGGGCAGGCTAGCCGAAACCGTAAACTCACGGGTGGATGAAATTGTTTTCACGTCATCACGGGGACAGGAAAGAATTGCACCGGCGTCGAAAATATCGACGGTGTCGGTCCGTTCGAATCCTTCGGCCTTGAGAATCTCAGCCGCGGGCCTGGTCCGGGTGTGCACCGCACCGATGGCACTCCGTGCGGCTTCCGAAATCAGGGAAAGGTAAATCGGGTGCTCGGGCACCAGGTCATCAATAAACTCCTTGTTTCTTAACGTCATACCATCTGCCGTTCCGAAATCCATGGGAAAGAAGTTTCGCATAACGTCCCTCCAGAATGGAGGAACCCCGTTTTCGTCAACCTGTCCCCTGAGTTCCGCAATGACAGTTGAGTCAAACTGGTCGGGACTGTTAGCAACGTAAAGGAGCCTGGAGCGGGAGAGGATTGTTCCGAGTCCAGTTTCCCGGTAGTCCGGGTGAACGAAAAGACCAGTTAATTCACACGGTCCGTCGTGGTCCTTAACGAGTGAGAGGTGCTTGTTCGTGCTACTGAGATTTATTGACTCCGAGGAGTGTTCTTCAGTTTCGATCCGAAAGGCGTAGAAAGGCTCGAAGCCCCCCACACGAGAGACAATGCCGGCTGTACCTGCCAGTTGATTGTTCTCCCGGTCCTCGGCCACGAACAAGTAGGATTCACCCTCCGGTTCCTCCGTTAGCTTTCGGCAGGCTTCAAGCGAAGCAAGTACGCGTTGCTCGAGGATCTCCGGATCCGAGGGGAGGCTTGTCATGCCGGGACCGGCCAGACGTGCCAGTTCGATCAGGTCGTCCAGGTCCGTCTCGGCGACGGGGCGGATTACAATGTCGGAGGATCCCATCACTTAAACGGCGTCCTGGACAAGAAAGGAGCCATCCGAGAAATTATCGGCGTAACGAAACAGTACGTGAGCTGTTAGTTTGGCTCGCTGGGTGAGAGTATCCGCCAGGAGGTACTCCTCGTCGGTATGTATCTTCCCACCCACTGGACCCATTGTGTCGGTGTTGGGAAGCCCGGCGTCCCAGAGGTGATTCCCATCGGTGATTCCTCCACTGGACGCTTGTTCATTGCTTAAACCAAGATCAGTGGCGGATTCTTTTACCCGCTCGTAGAGTTGACGGTTGTCACCCGCGAAGGGCTTTGGCGGGGCTTTGAAACCTCCGTGGGATGTCACGGTAAACCCGTCCAGTGAGTTTATTTCA
>JBDGPI010000250.1:1880-3759 GCA_042219765.1 Salsurabacterium abyssinicum (SeqCode) | reverse complement strand
TGATCGAGGAAGAGTTCCTGGTCGGAAACGGTGGTCGCACGGACATTCATGTGAGCTAAGGCATGATCGGGCACAATATTAACGGGCCCACCGCCATTGATTCGTCCCACGTTGCAGATCAAACCCTCGTTTTCTTCGTCGAGTTCGTTTAGTTCAACGATCAGATTGGCCAGCTGGTAGACGGCATCACGACCCTTGTCGGGATTGCGACCGGCGTGTGCGGATTTGCCCTCGATCAGGACTGAGAAATCCCCGGAGCCCTTTCGTTCGGTCACCATCCGACCATCGGGTAACGGGGGTTCAAAAATAAGTCCGAAATCGTGTTGTTTGGCTCGTTTTTTTAAACGTTCTCCCGAGGAGGGGGACCCAAGTTCTTCGTCGGGGTTGATAAAAATCTCCCAACCAATTGAGTCCGACAGGGGGGAGTTCTCGAAGCACTCAATTGCCGTCAGGAGAACGACAAGCCCTCCTTTGTCGTCGGTCACTCCCGGTCCAACAAGGGTATCGTCACCATCCCATCGAACGTGTTGAAAGGAGCTGTCGGCGGGGAAGACCGTGTCCATGTGACCGCCCAGGAAAACGGTTCTGTCCGATTCGGTCCGCCGGCTGACTAACAGAAGGTCCCCGATTTCTTTTTCAATGATTCTGCCTTCGTCATTCATGTACTGGTGGGGAGGTAGTGACTTACGCTCCACGTCCATGTTGAGGGAATTAAACGTATCCATGAGCTGGTTACATTGCTTATTGAGACCATTGACGTTGTAGCTCCCGGTGTTGATTTCACACCAGGCCTTTAACCTCGAGATCATCGTCATCTGCTGGCTGTCGATCCAGTCAAGCGACGAACTGTAAGCTGACATGAGTTATCCTGATCCCGGACCGGAATTGATTTCGGAGAAACCCGACTAACGTACGAAATACACTCGGACCAGGCAATAACCTCTCTTTCCCGTATTCAATAAATTAATAATACTTAAACGTAATATATTCAAGCGTCACTTTTACTTAATGACGATTAATAATATTTATACAATTGTTTTGTTAGATAAATCTCCATTACGTATATCCAGGTTGGACTACTGGTAGTATTCCTATTGATTTTGAATTAAAGTGGTACGGGTCTCGGTCCTTTGAAAACTTTTATGACCGATTTAATGTTAAAAAATCAAATAGGTACCACGGCAAAAGGGGGTATCACTCTCAATGTAGAGAAGACAAGCTCTATTCAGTCCATTTTTTTCCGATAAAACACATCATTGTTCAGTTCCGGTGGATCCAACAATCTCACGGAGGTATGAACGATGAAACGTCGTTGCCTTTTTCTGCTTGTTGTTACAGTTTTAACGATAGGTTTAACTCTACCGTCGAATGCTGCGACATATCAGATTGATCCGGCGCACACCAGTGTTGTATTCAAGATTAAACATTTTGACATCGGCTACGTCTACGGAATGTTTCTGGGGAAATCCGGAGAAATCACTTACGACCCTGAAACGCCCGACAAGACCTATATTCAACTCAATATTGAAACGGAGAGTATTTTTACAAATGTTCGCAAGCGTGATGATCACCTCAGGAGCGGCGATTTCTTTAACGCTAAACAGTACCCTAAAATTACGTTTAAGAGCACTGATGTTGACGTCCTGAGTGACACCCGGCTACGCGTCACTGGTGACCTGACGATGCACGGGGTGACAAAATCAATCACAACGACGGTGAACCTTACCGGGAAGGGGAATGGACCCCAGGGCAATTTTCGCCGTGGTTTTCACACGGTTTTTACGATCGATCGGACGAATTTCGGTATTGATTACATGGCCGACACTCTCAGCCATGAGGTCAAAGTTATTTTTTCCGGCGAGGTTATCCGTCAGTAAGT
>JBDGPI010000250.1:563-1870 GCA_042219765.1 Salsurabacterium abyssinicum (SeqCode) | reverse complement strand
GAAATGATTGCGTCCTTACTACTTTACGCCGTCGGTTTTCCGATTGTCACGGGTTTACTGATTTTTTTCGTGGTAGTGGTATGGGACAACGTTCCCGGCGGGATTCTACCGGTGCCAATCCTGGCTACTGCCGGTTGTTACCTTGGATTACTGGGGATACCGGTGAGTCCGTTTGCCAGTGCCGTGAGTCTATTTTTCTACGTTAGTTTTGCTCTGCTCATACTTCCTGTGGTTGAAAGCGTTCTGCCGGATCAAGGGCTGTTGGTATCCCTCTATAAAATTCTGTGTTTGCTCGGTCTCTGGGCAGTAATTTATTACCCCAGAGGGAGAGTCTCAACGGATATACCGACTGAAGTTACCATCAGTTTGCTGATTCTGGCCGGTGTTTTCTTTCTGTGGGAATTACTGGAATCCCCCGTTGAGGGGTTGCGCGTTTCAATTGCCGGACCGGGACTGCACTTGGTTGCCGGAGGGGTTCTTTTCGGCGTCTACACCAGTTTTATCGCAGGACAACTGGCCCTGGCTGGCGGTGCTGGCATCCTGTCGTTTTTTCTGGCAACTCTACTGATGTCACGTTCAATACCGGCCAGGGATCACTCCGATAAGTTGATATTATTTCCCCTTCTGCTGACGCTTTACGGTCTATTTTACACAACCCTCAGCTGGACAACGCTTTGTATTTATCTCGTCGCACTGTTAGCCCTTTTGCTTCCAAAATTCATCTCGTTCGATGAACGTGCTCTGATGAGTACGGTAGTTATTTGTTCCTTGATTCTGATAATGACCGGTGCGGCCGCATTTAACGAGGAATATAATCCTTTGGTGGAGACGACTGAAGAAGGTGAATCCTATCGACCCTACGATCGGTAGCTTGATGGCGAAGCAACCAGGCCGGTCAAAGTAAGCAGGGATCACCGGATGATTTTATGTCAGGGTAATTTTATATGTACTGAAAGTATAATTAAACACTCGCAAAAGACCGATTATTAGTATAATATAATTTTTTGGATCGGAAGTTTATTCGCAGTATCGAATGGTTAGAGTCATCCGGGCTCGGTCGACGTTTTCGATTGGATAGGTTTGATGAGGTACCTCGGTTGCCCTGAATAGCAACAAATCACCAGGTTCGAGCCGAAACTGTGTATCACCAATCTCCAGGATACCCTGCGGGGCTGGTACGTCGGGTTGCTGCAGTCCGATGAGTACCTGAAAAATGCCCTCACCATCAGTGTGCTTCGGAATGTAAATACCGGGTTCGTAGTAATTAATCCAGGCGTAAGGGCGTTCCACTTCGGCGGGGTCCGTTC
>JBDGPI010000250.1:0-553 GCA_042219765.1 Salsurabacterium abyssinicum (SeqCode) | reverse complement strand
ACGTCGCGAAAAGGAGGTTCCTCCATGAGCCAGACCGGGATTCTTCCACCCGAGGGGAAGTTGTACTCCCTCCAGGTTTGGTCCTGTTTTGTTACGCCGCGTGATTCAAGAACTTCCGTGATCGGTAGTAATTTTTCGATAAAATCCGTCGAAAGAGCACTTTCTATCCTTACGAATCCATCCTGGCGGAACGCTTCCCGTAGAGATTCGAGATCGAGTGTCTCAAGCGGACTGGAACGGCCGACAATATCATCGGGGTCCTGAGCGGAAAGCCATTTATCGAACATCCGACGGTCCAGTGTTTTGAAGGCCAGGGGAAGGTTACTCTCTCCCATACTCTATCAGACTCATTACTTGAGGTATTCACTTACCAGTCAATAACAGTATTACGACCACTTTCGCTAATTTTAGCCAGTGAGATTGTTGATGTTAAACTACGAGAAGCGGCCCCAATAGGGTTATTGGGAGTTTAATCTAGAGCGTGATTCAGAAAGATTCTTGGCTGTGTTGAAACCCTCAAAGAGATGTAGTTAAGAGAAACAAGTTCCCCCTC
>JBDGPI010000249.1:0-4946 GCA_042219765.1 Salsurabacterium abyssinicum (SeqCode) | reverse complement strand
GCTCCGGCCACTGCGTAATAGAGCATGCCTCCCATGCTGTGACCGACCCAGTGCAATTCGTCCTGTAATTTCATTCGGGCGTATAAGAAGTCAATAATTTCATTAAAAATGGTCTTACTCTCCGTGATGGTTAAAAAATTTTTGCAAAGCTGTAGGGTCCAGCCCTCATTCCCACATTAAACGACTTCAGGTAAGTACATTCACTTAATCCAATTCTTTCCAGTTTCAATTCCTAAATCTTGCTCAGGACGGAAGACTGATAGAAAATAAAAGCGATTGAATATCGTAATTTTATAGATGAGAAGTTAAACCAAAAACTATCAATTGACAGAACAGTCAGAACATTGTTTTGTGTTATTGGGGAATCTACCATCGGTCGCGCTGGTACCAGGCTGGTGAATTCAGGGCTGGACTACTCGTCAACCGGTGAAGCTTTCCGCAATAAATCAGGATTCCTCAGGGATTTGACGTTCTCGACTTGCTGCCTGGCCGAATCGCGTCCCTGGTCTATAAACCTCTCGTATTCGGCAAAGTCAAACCAGGACAGTTCGGTCAAGTAAGGATCTATTACGATGTCGGCCTGGCTTGTTGAGTCTTCGGAGAGACGAGATTCAATGGCTTCTATCGTGCGCATACCAATGTCAATTAGGTTGTGACTGCCGAAGGGAAAAATAGCTTTAATGAGTGGATGATAATCCCGTTCCGGTTCCCGTGGTTGCTGACGTTCGGGTTGTAATTCCTGGAAGACGGCTCGAGGCGGAATTGGATTTACTGCCACTACGTAGTCCATCCCTTGTTCCTTCAGGGGAGTATACGGCACAGGGTCAAGCACACCACCATCAATATAGGTGAAACCATTCATTTGGACGGGTTCAAAGATCATCGGAATACAGATACTTCCGAGAACCGCGTCGACGATTGAGCCCTCGTTGAGCGTTTTGACCTCGGCATGATTGAGTTCGGATACCGTAATACTCAAGGGTATTTCCGTGTCGTCGAACGTTGCGTCCCCGAAGAGATCCTCCAGGAAGTTGTGAATGCGGGTGGAGCGAAGAATGGAACGATTCGGCGGTAAGTTTAAATCGGTAAAACGAAAGAAGCCGCCGCTTTCGTGAAATTTGCGGGCGTGCTGAGTCATCTCTTCCACGGTGTGACCGAGCGCATAGCCCGCTGCTATCAAAGCGCCCATGCTGGATCCGGCAACCATATCGGGTTCAAATCCTTCGGTCATGAGGACGTCCAGGACACCGATATGAGCCAGACCACGGGCGGCGCCGGAGCCAAGAGCAAGTCCGACGGAAAGTCCCCCGGCTTGGTGGGCCACCCTCCGGGCGGTTTTACTGTAGGGATGTTTCGGATTCTGTAGGATGTAGGGCGTATCCGTGTCAAATGAGTCCAGGTAGTTGTGGTCGTATATGCGGGGGAGTTGATGTTTCACTTCAACGCCCAGCTGATCCGAAATTTCATTTCGGTGTAGCGCAGTCTCCGAGCTGGATTGATTTAGAACCACTTCGATTGGCGGTTCGGGTTCCGTCAGGTCGCCTTCAATTTCGTCCAGCAAAAGTCCCGTTTCGTAGAACGCGTCTTCAGAATCCGTTGTCAGTAAGTATGTTATGTCCGAGGCAACGATAAACTTTTGTATCACGTCGTTGTAGTCGGAGGGGAGAACCACGATCAGGTAGTTGATACGATCATTCAGTGTTCCTAAAAAAGACCGAATTGCTCCTTCGGAAGCATCGTCCGGGAAGTTGATGGAAAAGATCGGGAAACTCCAGGAGGGATCATTAATCCTGTCACGGTCCCAGTCAAGAGTAATGCCGGGGTCCGTAACGGCCTTCCCATCCAATTGGCCGCTCCGGCGGCCCGTAAAATCCACCAGACAGACATTCTCCGGAGCCCTTTCGGCCAGTACGGCCGCAATGTTAATCCCCAGGAGGCTTTTCCCGATCCTGGATTCAGCACTACCGATACTGATAACCGTTCCTTCGGTGGGATTGACTCGCTGCCGTTCACTTTTCACGAAATTCGATACCTCAGTGTTGATCATGTTATTGAAATGAGGATTGGTGTGGATTTTACTGACGAAGTCCTCACGGGCGAGCTGCAGCACAACGGAGTCGGTAAGTGCACGAACCGTCGAGGAACTGGGAGCATCCGTAATGAGTGAAATATCACCGAAACTCTCGTTTCGGTTGACTTCCCGAACAGTGCCTTCCTCTTTTGAGTCGCCCTCTATAACTTCGATGCGACCGTAGTCGACAATATTGATGGCTTTGACAGGGTCACCTTTTTTAAGAAGGGTCTGACCGGATGGAACGTCTATTAACTCCGCCATTTTCGCAAGGGAAGCGAGAGTATCCGTTTCAGCATTGATAAGGATCGGATGACGGGACAGCAGCTGTTGCTTTCGGTCTATGGTCATAAAATATCCTTTATGGAACCGGATATCAGGTTTCTGTTCTACATTATAGATCAATCGAAACATCGTTTAGTGTTTCAATGCGATTATTCCTATTCCACGGGAAGACGTATTGGTTACATATGGGAGCCGGACTTATAAATTTTTAGTTAACATTGCATCCGGCCATTAGTATGGTGTCTTAATAATGAAGGAGGCGTTGATGTATGAAGTGTTATTACTGGCTGAGGTTGATTAAGTCTATACCGTCCACGCTACAAATAAGTTTTCAGGTTTTCGCATGATAGAACCATCCCAGGACGAACTCGTTGATTTTCTCGAAGACGTACCTATTTTTTCCTCCCTTCCAGCATCGACCCTGCAGGACCTCGTCTCAAAAATGGAATGGATCGAACTCTCCCCCGGAGAAACTTTATTCGAGAAGGGGGATTCCCCGGACAAACTTTACGTAGTGGTTTTCGGTCGTCTGATGGCGACGGTTAACGAACGTGAGGGGAATGGCTTTATCGGTGAAATTACCCGCGGGGAATACGTGGGTGAAATGGGATTTATAACCGACGAACCCCGTTCCGCTAACATAGTGGCCGGACGTAAAAGTTACCTGGTTTCCCTCGAACGTAATGCCTTCGAAAACTTGATTGGAGAGAACCCAGACCAGCTGGCGAACATTTCTCGGCTTCTCATTCAACGGTTGCGTTCAACAATACAATCGGAACCGGCGTCGTCCGAATCCTCCTTCTATGCTTTCGTCCCGTTATCCCCAACCGTTGATGTCAATAATTTACTCGAAGGCGTTGTTGAAAATTTCCCGAATAGCGAAAACTACCAAGTTCTTTCCAGACAGGACTGGTTGGTCCGTTTCTGTTCCGGAGACGATCCGACAACCTACCGTGAATCGGATTTCCTGGGGTGGCTTTACCGGCGAGAAGAGGAGGACGCAAAAGTTCTCTTCGAGTGTGAACGAGATTGGGGACCACTGAATCAATCCGCCGTGGAGAACGCCGATCGCATCATTCTCGTGGCTGACGGATCCGGCTCTCCCGATTTGAAAGCAATTGAAGGCCATTCACATCTCGATCCGGAGTCCGGTACGACAACCCGGACGGAGCTTGTCCTGCGGTGGCCACAGAACGGCTCGGGGCCAGACAACACCAATGAGTGGCTTGAGCCCCGAAATATTCATCAGCACTACCATGTAAGAGAAGGACACCCTGAGGACGTAGAACGATTATCCCGCTTTCTGAGAAATCAGGCGGTAGGGATTGCACTTGGCGGTGGAGGTGCTCGAGGTCTCGCACACGCAGGCGTGTTAAAAGCATTAGCTGAATCGGAGATACCGGTTGATTATGTTGGGGGGACAAGTATCGGAGCTATAATCGGTGCGCTCTGGATCGCCAGAAACGATCACGAGTCCTTCCGGGAGTCCCTCGAGGATCAATTCCTGGATCAGGGGAATCTACTTGATTATACACTTCCCGTCATTTCACTATGTCGGGGGAGACATTTTATTGACATGGTAAATGACTTCTTTGAAACGGATCGGATTGAGGATTTACCGGTCCCGTTTTTCTGTGTGTCCACGGATTTAACCAACGCAACGACCCGTGTCCACGATAAAGGGCCACTGCAACAATCAATTCTTGCGAGTATTGCCATTCCAATCGTGGGTCCACCCGTACTGAATCATGGTGACTTACTGGTGGACGGTGGTGTTTTAAACAATTTACCCGTTGATGAAGTCGCTCGGAGAGTCAACGGTGATGTTATAGGTGTGAATGTCAGTCCCCAACAGAAATTAACGGGGCCTGAGGATCGGATTGAACCTCCGTCGCCTTACGAAATACTTGGGCGAAAAATGCTGGGAATGAATCGAGGGAATATGCCGACAATACTGGATATCATCTGGCAGACTTCCACCATCAATTCCACCTTTGAACACCGGGATAAAAAGCAAATTGCCGATCAAATAATCGAACCTGTCTCGCAGGATTGCGGTCTGTTTGAATGGGGGCGACTCGAGGAATTGAGTGAAAAAGGGTATCGAATAGCCAAAAGTAAACTGAATGAATTATCTCCCAACAATTAATCGCTGATTATGAAACTGTAGTTTCTTACTGGACGATCAAACTGTTTCTGTATAGTTTGAAAAATCTTTGAGACCTTTACCGACTCATGGGTAGATAAGCTCCGATAGTTTCACTTTCAACTCCATAATACGGGAAATCACCTCGAGTAATTTCCGTTACGAGACGAGCTTTTCGATAAAAATCCCGGCCGACCCCAAGGGTTAATCGGCCTGGGTGACCTCCTGGGGAAACCCCCAAACCTGTTTTCGATTGTCCGGGTCCAAGTGCACTGAACCGTCGATTTAGACGAACTGCGTCAAACAATCCTATCGTTATGACGGGATAAAAAATTCCTACTCGGTCGTTAGGGAGTCGTTGAGCCAGTCGGAAATGAGGGGAAATATTTCGTCCGGGGCTTCCGGACCGTAGAGCATGTCGGCGTGGGAGTAATCCGCCGCGTA
>JBDGPI010000248.1:0-10675 GCA_042219765.1 Salsurabacterium abyssinicum (SeqCode) | reverse complement strand
TCGGTGACGTTTAATAATGAGGCAGTTCCGGCAAAGATCCCACGAGAAGTGGATTGTTTTTCACTCCGGGCGGAACGATTCGTAGGGAGAGGCAGGTACATTAATGCTTGGCGACGAACGGAGGACCTACAAAGAATCCCTTCGGCAGTTCTTGACGGAGGAAATCGTTCCGGTTCGTGACTCCCGGCCGGAGACACGTTTTACTCACGACCTTGCGTCCGAGTTGCTGTCCAAACTCGGGCGCATGGACATCGGTCCTGCCGGAGACAGAGGTATTGGGACGTTCAACGATCCCCTGACGTACGCTCTGGAGGCCGAGGAAATTAGCCGGGTCTGGCCGGGACTGCATATGCTGGTAACCGGCTGTTTGCCGGTGGAATTTTTGCGGTGGTGTTCCGACAGGACCCGGGACGCTTTCAAGGGAAATATCAAGGACGGTTCCGTCGTCGGCTGTCTTGCGGTAACCGAGCCCGGGTCCGGAAGCAACACCGCCTCGCCCAATACCACGGCTCGCCGGGACGGTGAGGAATACGTGCTTAACGGTGAAAAAACCTGGGTTTCCAATGCACCGATTGCCGATATGGCAATTGTGGTGGCCCGGGATCTGGAGCAGGACCAGCGGGATTTCTTTATAGTCGACCGTCGAACGGCCTCCTTCGAGACCCGAGAAATGGAGAAGCTCGGCTGGAAATCCTCCCCGACCGGACAGGTATTCTTTGATGATTGTCGGATTCCGATCGAGAATAAATCCACTCACGTTATGGAACGCTTTTACGAGGATGCCCCCGAGCAAGCCGCAAATTTACTGGAAGACGGACTTCTCTCGCAGGGAGACCCCTTGAATGCTATTTTTTCCTTTCTCCGGACCGGTATGGGAGCGATGGCCGTCGGCATCGGTCAGGCAGCCCTGGACGAAGCCCTGGCGTATTCCACGGACCGATCCACGTTCGACCAACCAATCGCTCAGCATCAATTAATCCAGGAAAAACTATTCACGATCAAATCGGCCGTTGAAACCTCTCGTCGGCTTGTCTATCATGCGGCCGACCTGCTCGAAAACGGTGATTCCCGGGCCCGTTTAACGACCTCTCTGGCAAAAGCGTCAGCGTCGGAGGAATGCCTGGACGCCGTCGACGAAGCCGTTCAGGTTTTTGGTGCCAACGGTTTGTCCAGGGATTATCCCCTTGAACGCTACCTCAGGGATGCCCGGACAATGACGATTCCGGACGGAACAACTGAAATACAGAAACTCATTGTCGGCCATGAACTTACGGGAAAATCAGCCTATTGAGTCTCCTTCCGGTGGATAGAACGGTTTAAGACCCGGTTTTTGAATGGAACCTAACGGCTTTCGGCTGAAACGGTCGACCGTCTACTGTGTCTGGCTGCTTCTTGGCTGTCTTGTATTCCTTCACCTTTTGCCCTACCTGAACTGGTATAAAGTTCCCCACCCTGATCTCTTTAAAGTTGTTCAGGTTATCAATAACATCCGGGTTCCTGAATGGTACGCCAACAGTACAATGACGGACTACCTATCCAATTTTTTTGTTTCAACGGCGCCGGTTTATTTCTACGGACTGGCGTATCCGCTGAGTCTGTTCCTCCCCGGGAAATGGGTCGTTCTCACCATTGGAACTGGACTGATGATTTTGTCCGGTTACCTTGCGGGCCTTTCCTGGTCCCGCTGGCGTCACGTACTGAGTGCCGTGCTGGTGGTGGTGGTACTGCTTGTGGTTGAGGGTTCTCCCCTTGAAGGAAACCGGCGTTCGTTTACGGCACTGTTTGTCCTTGCCGCCATGGTATCGGGCGTTTTTTCTAATTATCTGGCTTATACCGTTATGACGGCCCTGGCCGCCGGTGTATATCCTCCGGCGGCACTAATTCTGATCATGTACTATTTCTACCGTTTGCTTCCAGGAGTAATCCATCGGGATTTCACTACCAGGGCGTTCATCCTTCGTCTGGGTGGGCTCTGTTCGATCTGCCTGTTTGTGTTGAGTCCTTATCTGGCCAGGGGGATGCTGGATCCGATTGTCGTGGACGTCAATTTCTACGCGAACCCGATAAAATACGATTTTCACTCCCTCAATGGCCTGATAAAGACCTTTCTTTTAGGGGACTACGGATCCTACATCGGGGCTCTTTTCGTCGTTCCGATACACCTGGATCTATTTTTTATTTTTCTCACGGCAACCGTTGCTCAGTGGCTTTACCTGCGGGACCGATTTCGTTTTCCGTACCGTTACGGTTGTATGATGCTGGCTGGTCTGACTCTGTGGCTGATTTCCCACTTCGCTCACCCCCTGTTGTACATACCATTCAAGTACAGCCGACTGACGTTACTTCTCCCACTTTTGTTTCCTGTGGCGCGTAATCTGCCGCTGGTAGTCCACCGTTTGTTGGGACATTACGGAAAACGATACCTGAAGCGAGTCTGCCTCTATCTCGTTACCGTCGTTTCACTCGTTATTTACCTGTGGTATCAACTGGGGTCCGACGGGGGAACCGTTCTCACCGAAGTCGGGGTTCTGGGATCGGACTGGTGGGAATTTGTTCTGGTCGTACCCTTTTTGCTCAGTCTTATGGTTGTGGTACCCGAAAGCTCGAAGGGTTCCATCTACCGGAGTATTCTGGTCCTTCTGGTCTTTTGCGGCGTGGTGGTATTACCGGCGGAGGTTCCGGAATACAATTACCGGGGTGTTTCTCTTAGCTCGCTGCAGGGACTCTTTGAGGAGTTAAAGCAGTCCAGCCCCGGGTCACGGATTGCCGGGCCTCCGGACATGATGAAGCCGACGGCGACTTTTGGACAACGTCCTAATTACAACGGACTGGACAGACGCTCCCACGATGTCTTCTGCGAGCGAAACGAAGCCTACTGGAAAGCGCTTTTTGCGGAAAACCCGAATCGGATCCTGAGGTTCATGAAGGAAGAAAGAATAGATTTTTTGCTGGTTGATCGACAGCCCTTGATTCGGAATGATTTCTTTGGGACGCTGGGCTGCGTACAATCAATTGATTCATCGATCAAGCAGAACGAGGCATTTCTGAATCAAGACTTCGAGCAGGCCGTCTGGAGCTTGAACGGTCGACTTTATTTATTGACACCCCGGATAATATCCAGTGTTTCACAAGGAAAAAATGAATCCTGAGAGCGAATAAATTTTCCTTCCTCGTCGAGTCCGGCCGTTACAAGGGTGTCATTGATTTTCCTCAAACCATTGCTGACTTTCCTCTAAAATAACCGTCGAAAGTGTTACTCCCATGAAAATCTCCCGGTAGGGAATCATGCTTGCCAGCTGATTGACACGGCTGCTGTCGTTCACGAGGTAACTTCCACTGCTTATGCAAAAAACGGTTTCGGTTTCCCCGGCCGTGTGCCATTCCATTGAGCCGGCGATGACATCAAACTTTCCGTCGATTAGCTCAAACATCAGGCACCGTTCGTTCTTCCACCAGTAATCAATCGTAAAGCTAACGGTCAGGGAAAGAATGCCCATCCCCAGTTTAAAGAACCACTCCGATCGAATCGAGTCGTCCTGCTCGGTCTGGGTGACCCGGTCGACCTGATTGATAAACGACGAGTAGGACTCAAAGTTCGAGAGTTCGTCCCGGGCCGTTCCGTGGGAGTCCTCGAGTTTGCGAAACCCCGTCGTGTAGAGGAGGTCGAAGGATCCATCCGAGGTCGTGACCCGTTCCCGGGGGTGAAAAACAAAACAGGTTCCCCGGTTGAGGACGCTCTCAAGTCGAGAGACATCGACACCGATCCCATCAAGGGAAGGAGCCGAGGGATCCGACGGCTCCGTGCCGTCCGGGACAGCCAGGGGGTCATCCTCCAGCTCCGCGTGGAAGCCGTGGAGAAGAATTGAGTTCATGGTCACGGGTAGAGTAACCTTGAGGTCGGGTTGAGCCCAAAGAACTGTATTTAAAATCCAGCTGGCCCCTGATAGATCCATACAGGACGTTACGCAGAGGTTGGATCCCTCCTGTTCGGACGGGAGCACTTCGATTCGTCCCTGGTAGCGATTTAAATCCCCACTCCGGCAGGACCAGATCCACTGTCCGTCTCCGAGCCGCCGGTAGTCCAGCACGAATTCAACGTCCAACGTCAGAAGGGGTATATCAATACGAACACTGTAGCGAAGCCGGCGATGGTCCTGTTGCTCTTCGAGAAGCGTTACCGAATCGAAGAGGTCAATAAAGTCTTCGTGCGTCGAAAATTGGCGAATCCGCCGGGAGACGTCCTCGGGAGATTTGTTCACGTGCGTTAGTCCGGTTACGTACCGGGTGTCGGAGTCCGGGGCGGTCAAATCGTGGAGAAGAGCAAACTCACGCTTCCGAATGAGTGATTGAAGTTCCTGATTCTGGAAATCGACGAAGTCCCGGGCGGCGGGAACGGCTTCATCAACCTGGCGCGGGTTCATCGGTGATCGTTCACTGCCCAGGGGCCGCCCCTAATTGTTCGTTGGCCCATTTAACACCGTTCTCGACGCCTATCGCCCCCAAGGTGACCCCCATGAATATCTGTCGGTTGGGTATTAAGTTACCGAGTTTAACCAGCGATGGTGCGTCCTCACCGATGTGACTGGCGGACGAAAACGCATAAAGTGTCTTGTTGTCGTCGACGGAGGCCCATTCGTAAGCTCCGTAGATGTGTTTAAAGTCGCCCGATAGGCGCCGGAAGGTCAAACGCCGTTCGGACTCCCACTTGTATTCGACCCGGTAACCGACGGGAATCGAGGCCACCCCGAATCCCAGGTTGAAAGTCCAGTTTGCACGAAATCCGGTGTCGGTTCGATTGGCCTGAACGGATTCCAGTTGACGGATAAAATCGGGTACCTTTTCGAAATTGGTCAACAGTTTTTTAGCCCGGGATGGTGGTCCCTTCACCAGGTCCACGGTGGAACTAAAAATCAGGTTGATGGAATCGCCGTCATCGGCCAGATACTGGTCCGGATGGATGAACATTGGGGTTCCGGTTCCTGTGAGGGACTCAAGGGATGCATGGTGTTTTTCGTTCTGAAGGACCGCCGGGATAGTGGGTACCGTCAGGGGTTCTGTTTCTCCCATCCGTGAGATTGTGCCTGTTTCAGCTTTCCGGCGAACAGTATCCACGAAGGCCGCTGCACGGGTCACTGGCAGGGCTCGTTCCAGTTCGGGCTGAGCCCAGAGAACGGTATCCACCGACCACCCCAATCCGCCGTAGTTGATCCACCCGGTAAACGCCAGGAGGGTCCTGTTCTTCCCGAGGGGAATAAATTCCCAGCGCCCACGTCGTGTGCTAAAGTCCCCAGCCTTGCGCCGGAACGTAATGTCACCGTTTGGCTCGGACCGGAACGTGAGGGTGTAGCTTACGTCCGGCTCAATAATGGCCATGTTGAGACTCAGGTAAAATTGGACGTCCGTTTCCGAACCCGTCGAGCTCGTAACCGTTGCATCCTGGTAGGCCGGGAAGTAGCTTGGGTACTGCTCAAATGCTTGAACCCGGCGGCGAACAACGTCCGGACGGGTATCTACGACAGCCGCACTGGTAACGTACCGCACTTTTTGGGTGCCGGAGGACGTTTCAGCGGGGGTGGGATCGTGCAGTAAGACAAACTGTCTGGACTGAAGTAACTCGCCCAGCGCACTGGACTGAACGGGTAAATCCCGTACCGAGGGAATCCCGGCCTCACTGGATTCAAGGGCCGGTCCCAGCAGTACAAGTAACCCTGCAACGAGTGGGGATAGCCAGTCGGGTGCCTCAGGCAGGAAACTTCACTCCATTAAAGAATTCTCAGGGGATTAGTCGTGCCGAAAAAGGGACTTGAAGACCATTGAGCAATGAAATCAAATCAGGGGGTTGTGTTTTTTTCCGGGTTGCGGTCCTCGAGTTGACTGACCAGATCCACCACGAGGCCCTGCAGGTCGCCGACGCGACCGGCGATGTCAATCTCTTCCTTTTGACTCTGAATAATTTCCTCGGAGAGTTCATCAACGGCTTCGTCTATCGTTTTAACGATTACGTGTTCCTTCTGGTCGTTTCCTTCCCGGAGGTCCTCCAGGTTACGTCGACCCCGCACACGGGTAATTTCCTTGGAGAGTTCCAGGGACTTTTCGAGGAAGGACGCCAGAACTTGCTGATACTGACGGACGTGGGTCACCGTCGGGTGTTCAACCAGGGCATCCCCGCGATTGTCGAGTTCTTCAACCAGGTCCTGGACCTCCATGTCAAGGGTCTCAAGCGTATTCTTATCGACGGTTTCCTGAAATGACTCGGGTTCGGACTCAACTTCGCCGCTCCCGCCCGCCTCATCGGTGTCTTTCCATTTCTCCAGCTGTTTCTGCAGTTTCTTTTTCGACTGACGGTTGATTTTCACGATTCGAAAAACTCCTTCACCCGGTTCAGGACACTTTCTTGAATTGTATCAATTGACTTTGATTTCGAGAGGACTAGGTACTGGTCGGGGTCCGAATCGGCCAGTTCCCGGTAAGCATTCCGTACTCTCCGGTGAAACTCCCCGGATTCCTGTTCAATACGGTCACCTTCACCCCACTGAGCTTCCGACTTCTGGCGCGCCGTGTCGAGGCCATCGTCAAACGGGACATCCATTATAAAGGTCAGGTCAGGCGTCAATCCCCGGGTGGCGAGTTGATTCAGCTCCTCGACGGTGGGTTTGCCGAGCTCTCGAGCCATTCCCTGATACACCAGGCTGGCGTCGGCAAAGCGATCGGAAATGACAATGGTTCCCTCCTCAAGGGCGGGCTGAATTCGCTCGATAACATGCTGGCTTCGAGCGGCTTCGTAGAGAAAAAGCTCGGTAAGAGCGTCCATTTCACCGTGGTCCGGATCAAGGAGAAGGGTGCGTATCTTTTCACCGAGGGAGGTACCACCTGGTTCACGGGTTAGGAGGACCGAATGTCCTTGTGAGGTGAGGTTGTCCTTGAGCAGTTCGGCCTGAGTTGTTTTACCCGAGCCTTCGGGCCCCTCGAAAGTAATAAAAACGCTCACGGGAAGTCGCGAATTAACGTTGGTTGTGAGGGCAAACGGAACGGCTCGCCGGAGATAGGTTCTAAGTTACCCGAGTTTTTCCTTGATGGAGGTCACTTTCGCTTCGTCGTCACCGTCGCCGGTGTTGATGGTGCAGTTTCCTTCCAGTTTAACGCCTCGTTCGATGCGTAGAACCGGAGCCACAAGATCACCGTAGATTTCACCGTTGCGGCGTATTTCAATTTTCTCACTGGCCGTAATATCGCCTTCGACCCGGCCGCCGATGATGGCACTTTCGGCCGATATATCGGCTTCAAGATCGGCTCCTGATCCGACAATTAACGTTCCGCTACAATCAATTGTTCCCTCGAAGGAGCCGTCGATACGGAGGGATTCGTCGGTCTGTATGACGCCCTCGAAGGTGGTGTCGGGTCCGAGACTCGTCTTGACGGATTCGTTTTCGTTGAAATCAATTCCGAACATTTGTGGAAGCCTCCCGGGCTTTGGCTGTCTTGTACGAATCGTAGTGTTGTACCAGGTAAGGCCAGGGGTTAACTGCCTTACCGTTAATACGAACCTCGTAGTGAAGGTGGCTTCCGGTTGAGTGACCCGAACTTCCCACCCGGCCAACCAGAGTTCCTTTCTTTACTTGTTCACCCTCTTCGACGGTTCGACTGGCGAGGTGACCGTATAGCGTGGTATAACCGTATTCGTGTCGGATTTTGACAACCTTTCCGTACCCACCTTTGCGCCCGGAAAATTCAACCGTACCCGCCGCTGGGGATCGGACGGGTGACTCGTACCAGGCTGCCAGATCGACGCCCTCGTGGAAGGATTTGCCTTTACCGCCCATGGGATCCTTGCGGTAACCGTACGAGGAAGATAACCAGCCTTCAACGGGCCAGAGCATCGGAGTGTGTTTGAAGACTTTATTCCGGTTTTTGACGAATTTTTTAACTTTTTTCAGTTTCTCGTTGGATTCTGAAGCGTTTTCTGGGTCTGCTTTAACGTCTTGCTGGTGGAGGTCGTTTCCTCCAGCGAGAAGGAGCCCAGGTCCAATCCCGATGCTTCAAGTTCTTTCTGGGTTAAGCCACTCAATTTCAGTATCGATTGCTGAAGGTTACGGGCGTTTTTGAGTTTGTCCCGAAGGGTATTTACGGTTTCGTGCAGGTCCCTGTACTGGCGATTCTGCTCACGCAGTTTGGTAATTTTCTGTTTGAGGTGTTGAGTGCTGGAGGGTTTTTCGGAGGAAAAGAAGCCGGCTAGGAACAAAACGGAACCGCCGACGAAGCAGCCGAGGAGAGCAGTAAGAAGAGCGACCCCAAGGCCGTTAATTGTAACCGAGGAGGACCTGGACCCATCATGAGGCACAACAATAAGAGTAAACGGTTTTTGCCACCAGGGCATGATTATCTCCCTCATCTGGTCTATTAGAGTAGCTCATTACTGGTCGAGTTGTTCATGCCCCACCCCAGTGCCTCTTTTTGCAACACAAAGAAACTATCACTCTCCAATGATCGTGTCAATGAGTGTTGAATAATACTTTATAGTATCGTCAATTTATCCAGATAACCTTTAGCCCGGATTTACGTCGATCTGATCGAACCGCTCCTTCAACTCATCGAACTCCTCGGGCGAGTTAAAGTGTATTATAATGTCGCCTGACTTACGGTCCTCGGATTGTATCTCAACGTCGGCTCCAAGTGAGGATTCAAGGTCCGCCTCCAGGCGGTCAAAATGCTGGGGCCGCTGGTCTGAATCGTCGTTTTGTCGATCGTTATCGTCCGGTTCGGGAACGCTTGATCGTTCGCTGACCAGTTGTTCGGTGGCCCGCACGGAGAGGTTCTGGCGGATGATGTCGTCGAGGATGGATTCGGCGACTTCGTTGGATTCGGCACCGAGCAGTGCTCTGGCGTGGCCGGCGGAGATGGAGCCGGATTCAAGCGCATCGCGAACAGCTTCCGGGAGATTGAGGAGCCGGATGCGGTTGGCGACGGACGAGCGGCTTTTGCCGACAGCCTCGGCGACGTCGGATTGGTCGTAGTTTTTTTCCTCCATAATGCGGTTGTAAGCTCGAGCTTCTTCCAGAGGCGAGAGATTTTCCCGCTGGAGGTTTTCCACCAGCGATAGCACGTACGCCTGAGAGGCCTCAAGCTCGCGAACGATGCCGGGTATGGTGGTCCGATCAGTCTGCCGGGTGGCCCGCCAGCGACGTTCACCGGCGACGATCATGTAGCGTTTTTCACCGTCGGGGTAAGGGCGCACGACGATCGGTTCAACGACCCCCTGCTGCCGGATGGATTCGGTCAATTCCTCCAGTTTGTCCTCGTCGAAGTGATCACGGGGTTGATGAGGGTTTGGAGCAATTTCATCGAGGGGGAGCTGGTTCAGGGAGGCCTGGGCAGCGTCATCGTCGTCGGGCAGAAGTTCGTCCAGGCCTTTACCCAGTCGTTGCTTGCTCACGGTTCAAAACCTCCTTAACAACGGATTCATACGCTTTGGTTCCTTTGGAATGCGGCGCGTACGTCAGGACGGGCTGTCCGTGGCCCGGAGCTTCGCTGACCCGGACGTTGCGGGGAACGACGGTGTCCAGAACGACGTCGCCGAAGTGTTCAGTCACTTCGTCTTTCACGTCCTCGGCCAGGTTGGTGCGACGGTCGTACATGGTAATCAGGATACCGGCCAGGGTCAGTGCGGGGTTGAGGTTTTCCTGTACTCGCTGATAGGTTCGCCAGAGCTGGCTGAGTCCTTCGAGAGCATAGTACTCGGCCTGCAGGGGGATAAGTAATTCATGGGCCGCGTAGAGCCCGGACAGGGTTAGCGGACCCAGGCTCGGGGGACAGTCAAACACCCAGCGGTCGTAGTTGCCCTGAAGGGGATCGAGGGACTGCTTGAGGCGGCTGTAATCGTCCCGGCCGGCCTTGAGCTGCTGGCGAAGGCTGCTGAGTTCCATGTTAGCCGGCAGGAGGTCCAGGCCATCGATACCGGTCCGGCGAACGGCCTGATCCGGCGGGGTTTCGGCAAGAACGACGTCGGCAACGGTCTGCTCGAGGGAGGAGGGCTCGAATCCCAGCCCGCTTGAGGCATTGCCCTGCGAGTCCAGATCCACCAGCAGCACCCGCTCGCCTTCAAAAGCCAGACCGGCGGCGAGGTTAATGGCGGTAGTCGTTTTCCCGACCCCACCCTTCTGCATGGCGACGGCCAGTGCGTTTGCCATCCTGACCCCTTTCCAGTGAAGAGAGTTGACTGTTGAGCGCCGTGGCGTATTTGTTCAGTAGTAGTGTAACCGAATACGGGCTGTAACAAAGCCCGGTCGTGTTTCACGTGAAACAGTGACGGATCTGTTCTGGAATTGGCACCAACAGTTGGAAGCACCGGACTCCGCGTATCGAGGAACGAAACAATGAGCGTCGGAAAAACGGACGAGGGCAATCGTCCCCCGGGCGTCGCTGGATCAGCTGTGAAAAGGGATTAGAGAATTGTTACCTCGGGGTTGGTCGTACCGGGGGAGGTGGGGTGTTTCACGTGAAACAATTCCCCGGAGCCCCACCAGTCAAATAACTGAGTGCGGTTCTGCCAGTCAACCCGAACCCGGTGTCCGGACCATAATGGGGTATCGGGGGGACGGGTTACGTCCGGTCCGCTCCAGCGAAGAATTGGTCCACGGTCGGGGTAAAAGGCTTGCCGGAGGCCCTGCCAGTCCAGTGC
>JBDGPI010000247.1:4908-19227 GCA_042219765.1 Salsurabacterium abyssinicum (SeqCode) | reverse complement strand
CTCGGTGGAGGCCGGGGGAGCGGTCACGGGTTGTGTTTTGGAGCGAATCTCGGGATGGCGCGCTTTCCCTCCAAAGGACGCCGCCAGAAGAAGGTAATACAGTCCGGCAAACGTTATTAGGAGTATGACACCACTCGCCCAGGTGTAAAACGTTCCCTGATAGTACGCGTACAACAGGTAGGCCAGTGACAAGGCTCCAAGAACCATAATAATATTCCCGGCCGTTTCTCCGTACTCCTCGTGTTGTTCAAACGTTTCTTCCCTGAGCTGATTGTTGGATTCAACGATCTCTTCGGCCGATTCCCCGCTTTCAATCACCACGTAGCTCCCGGCTCCGGCCACGATAAATAACACCAGAGCCGTGGCGGTCAGTTCCACGGAATCACGAATCATACCGGCGATCAATATTCCCATGCCGATGAGCACGAAAAAAATAGGAAGGTGGTTCAAGACGAGGTGCCAGTGGGCGGCGTTAACGGGTATTCCCATGATGATCTCTCCAGACGATGTTGAATTATCTTGTTGTTCATTCTCCTGTCCAATTCACACGGTTGAACGGGTTTGGGCCGGTAGCTCTACGATGGTCGACCGGATCCGCTCCCAGACCTCCCGTGTAGTACCGGTGGCGTCGATACGGACAAAACCGGGGCGCTTTTGATAGCGCTCCAAAACCGGTCGAGTCCGGTGTTCATAAACTTCAAACCGGTGCTTTACGGCATCGGGGCGATCGTCTTTTCGTCGGTACAGATTACCACCACATCGATCACAGACCCCGGCCTTCTCAGGAGGTGAAAAATCGTTGTTAAAAATCGTTCCACAGTCTTCACAGATTCTCCGAGCCGTTAATCGTTCCAGAATTTCACGTTCCGGTAGATCCAGCACGATCATCCTATTAATTTCCGTTACCCCCTCAAGGTACTCCTGCTGACTGACGTTACGTGGGTAGCCTTCCAGAACGAACTCCGTCGCATCGTTCACGCGGAAGTGTACAAGTCGATTGACTAAGGGGTTGGGTACGAGTTCTCCCCGTTCCATGTAATCGGAGGGACGTCCGTACTCCGTCTCCACGTCGCGCGTATCCTTAAGGAGTCTACCGGCGGAAATATGGGGTATATTGTAGGTAACTGAGATCGAATGTGCCTGAGTGCTTTTGCCGCAACCGGGAGGTCCCATCAATAATATTTTCTTGTTATTCAACGAAACGTGTGGTTCCCTTTGATCGTGGGATTTCCACTTTTTATGAGCGTCCGCCATGAAAAGAACCTCCACGGAAATTACAGCTTCCAGGGATTATGCATCGGGCATGATCCCAACAACCATCAATAGATCCTACGTTTGGTAAACGTCTGTTATGCACCCGGTGCCGTGGACGTTTCTCCACGTTCTTTTCCTTCAAGCAAAAGTTCGTGAAGGGTGTTCAGAACCGAGTACCGTATCCGGTAAATCTCATCTCCCATCGCCTCCTGGATCAACTCCAGCTCCATTTGACCATCGTCGGCGTCCAGGTCACGCAGTTCATCGGCCACGTCGGACCACCGGGGCGACTGGTAGGCCCACTCGACGAGTTCCTCGTTGTAGGCGGACACGGAGACGTCGCTGGCGATCTCGTCAACCATTTCCGCGGTCGAGATCTGATCCTCCTCCCAGCGGTGCTCCCCGTATTCATCCACGTCCAGCAGGGTTTCCGCCACAAGACCAAAAAACAGCTTGTCGTTAAATTCGGAGTCGGTTTCCGATCGGGCAGCCTCCTCCAGCTTCAGTACCCAATCCGGAAAGTCCGGGCGGGACAAATCGGATTCATCGGAGCCTACAGCGGGATCGCCGGTATCGCCCCGAGCGTCCTGGAAAAACGGCAAAGCTTCTCGAGCTCGTTCCTTAAATTCCGGTGGAGTAACGATCATTGTCATCAAACCTCCATAAATTATGTTTACACGTTATTGAACGGGGCGTGTTTCCGCCAGGTCAAACAGTGCGTCAAAATCCTCCGGAAGAGCGTCCTTCACGTCATCCCGCTCGCCGGCGGGGACCGACTGCGATACTACGGCCAAAATCTGCTGAGCATCGTACGCAGCGTCCGGGGGATCTACGTGTCCACGATCGCTCACACGGGTTACAAACTCCCGGTAATCAAACCGCTGACCGGATTCCGCTTCCAGCAAATAGCGGTCGATCTCCATCGGTAGATTGCTTGCCAGGTCCTTTGCCTCCCCGGCCGGTAAACGCTCGCCGAGTGTTTCGAGTACGGCCCGGATGGCCCGTAAACTTTCACCGAGCCCGGCCAATTCAAGTTCATTCTGTACACGGTGTACAAACTGTTCACAGTTCATGGTATGAACCTCCTTCCGTTAAATTCTTTTGCATACCAGTGTAATGGGTCATAAACCGGCTCTGTATGATTCAGGACATATTTTACCCGCTTAATGCATTGAATAATTATAAAAATTCCAAACGACCAAACGTTTCGTTCCACCGTGTTAGTTGGACTCGACATTAAACACGGGCACACTTTCAACTGTTTGAAAGCCCTCGATTCGTGACAAAATTTCTCAAATAATGACGTGGATCATATCTTTCGGTCCCTTCCCCCCCTTATTCTACGTGTGAAAGTTATCCTTGCGGAGGTGAATACGATGAGTAAGGCTTGGAGTACCAGCTTCAAAAAGTTAAGTACTGAAAAACGACAACCGGAAAATCGACGTGTGATACGATCAGTATCATCTTTGCCCATGGTAAAGACGCCCCTTCCTCAACTGCATTCGCGTTGCCAGCACGAAGTTCGTAGCCAGTGGCTCCGGGAACGGCCCGGTGACGAACAAACCATGGTTCAATGCGACCGGTGTCTTGAAAAACTGCACGAAGTTGATTGGAGACTCCGGCTCGATCGTGCCTTCACTTCGCTTCAACCCGAATACAACGCGTGCAAACAACATCCCGGGCTTTTCAAGGATTGGATGGACGATCTTACGGAAACAATGAACCAAAAGCTCATGGAAAAAATTGTTGATTGAACCCATTTTCGCTGTATCCTGAAACCCATAATTGGACGAGTTCAAATCAACCATTACTTAATATCCCCCTGGGATTTCAGGAAACTCAGATCGCTTACACGGGGAGTTGAATAGGATGAATATTGGATTTATTGGAACCGGAAGCATGGGTACGCCCATGGCCCTGAACCTGATCGAACACGATCATAACCTTACCGTATACAACCGCACGTCACATAAAACGGATCCACTTGTGGAAGCCGGCGCTGATGAAGTACAGCACCCGGCCGGGGCCGCTCAGGGGAATAGTATTGTTATTACCATGGTCTCCGACGACAGCGCCGTGGAAGAAGTGGTGTTTGGAGATGAGCGCGGTGAAATCCCTCCCGAGCAGGGATTACTCAATGGCCTCGAAGAACACTCAATCCACCTCGCCATGAGTACGATCAGTCCCGAAACATCCCGAACACTCCGGGAAACTCACGAAAATCACGATCAACAGTTCGTGGCCGGTCCCGTGTTCGGAAAACCGGATTTTGCGGAAGAAGGGACCCTGAGCGTGGTGGTGGCCGGACAGCGTGACCCGGTCGAATCGTGTAAACCCGTGTACGAGGCCGTCGGACGGCAGTTCTTCGTGGTGGGTCAAGCGCCCCACAAGGCCAGCGCGGTGAAACTGGCGGGTAACTTTACGATTGCCAGTATGATGGAAACTCTCGGGGAGTGTTTTGCCCTTATGCAGAAGGCCGGTGTCGATCGGGACACCTTCCTCGACGTCATTAACGAATCACTGTACGACTCTCCTCTGTACAAAAATTACGGCTCATTAATCGCCGACGGGGATTTTGAACCGGCCGGATTCAAACTGAAGCTGGGATTAAAAGACATGCGTTTAACGGAAAACATGGCCCGGGATTACGAAGCACCGATGCCTTTTCTCAGCGTAGTTCACGATCATTTCCTGGAAGCCGTTGCCAGGGGGGACGGCAACATCGACTGGGCCGGGCTGGGGAAACTCGCCGACCAGCGAGCCGGAGTTTTGAACGATACCAATCCCACGGAGGACGGTAACAATGATTAATCCCGACGAAATTACGGATATTGGACTTGGTACATGGGTGCTTGGAAAATTTATGTGGAAAGGTGAAACCGAACCCGAACAGGTTATCGAAACCTCACTGGACGGTGGAATTAACCTGATTGATACCGCACCGGTTTACGGGAAGGGAACATCGGAAAAAATCGTGGGACAGGCGCTGGAGCAAACCGGCTCAAGGGAGGACGTTTTTCTTGCCACCAAATGCGGTCTCGAATGGGAGAGGGACAGCGTCTGGCGCAACAGCCGGCCCGAACATCTCAAGCGGGAGTTACAGGACAGCCTCGAACGGCTCGGGGTGGACTGTATTGACCTCTACCAGGTTCACTGGCCCGACCACGACGTACCGTTCGACGAAACCGTACAACTGCTGGAGCAGTTCAGGGACGATGGACTGATCCGGTATATCGGACTGAGCAATTTTGACGTGGAAGAAATCAAGCAGGCCCAAAAAGGGGGCACAATCGACTTCCTTCAGCCCCCGTACAACCTGTTTGAACACAAAGCGGAGGAACAGCTTCTCCCGTTTTGCAACGAACACGGAATTCGAACCCTGGTTTATGGTGCACTGTGCCGAGGGTTGTTAACGGGGAAATACGAAGACCCCGACGATATTCAACTCGAGGAAGGGGACATTCGGAACCACGATCCCAAGTTCACCGATCGAAAAGAGGAATACGTTGAAGCCGTTCAAACCATCAAGCAATATCTGCTCGAACAGGGGCACAAGGAAGACATGGCTCCGCTAATGTTACGCTGGACGGCCAATCAAACCGGCGTATCAACCGCCCTTGTGGGCGCCCGGAACCAGCAACAGGCAAAATCCAACTCGATGGCTCTCTACACGTCATTAACGGAAGAAGAAATGAAAGAGATCCGTCGAATCGCGGACGAAGTCATCAAACAACCCGTGGGCCCCGAATTTATGTCTCCGCCGGAGGAGGAAGCTTCGTAACCGGGCCGTTTAAATCACGTTACTCTTCTTCATGGGTTACCAGAGTCACGGGACAGGGGGCGTGGTGGGATACGTAGTGGCTCACGCTCCCGAGTAAAACCTCACTGACCTGGCCCCGGCCTCGTCGTCCCATGATTATGCAATCAACGTCACGTTCCTCAGCACGGTCACAAATTTCGGTTCCCACGTCTCCCTGGGCGGTTATTGTCTCTACGTCAAACCCCTCGGTCCGGAGGCGTTCCGCGGCGTCGTCGGCACGGTCCTGAGTTAGTTGTTTAAAGTCGTTCTCCAGTTCGGCCGCCGTCATGGCACCGGAAGCATCCCCGGCTTCCACGTAGCCGGACATCAGTACCGGCATATCTACCACGGATAACACAATCACCTTGTCCTCGCTGGCGTCGTATACTCTGGAAAGAAAGGACTCCGCCTCGAGCGCCGGTTTTGAACCGTCGGTGGGTAGTAGTATGGTATACATGGTCAATCATTCCCTTTATTTACAAGTTTCTTAAACATTCATTAACATACCCTACATACATCAAACGTCATTTCCCGGAACGGTCATCCATCCTTCCCCCGGCAACCCGCCAGCCTTTATAGGGCCGGAGCTGAGTTCGTACTCAAAAGAGAATCCAGCCCGTTTTCCCTGAATTCATCGGGTTCCGAAGAGATCTTTGTTACGTATAGAACGTACCGGCCGTCACCGGGTTCTTTATCAATACGTAATTCCACCCGTGTGATCCCGTATTGTTCCTCGAAGAAGGAACAGATCCATTCCGGCACAAAGTCATCGATAATTCGCATGGATTCGCCCGAAGAAAGATCCTCGAAAATCCGTGACAGCGTGGACTCGTAATCGCCCATGGGAATCGCCGTCAAATTAATCGAACGCTCGGCAAGGCCACTCATCCATAGAACCTCCAAAAAAGATTTCCACCTGTTTCAATAGGAGAATAGTTAACACCCAGTGGAACGTATATGATCCGGATCATGAATTTGGCATACGTCGAACATTTTTTACTCGTTGAGACGATCGACGATACGACCGAGCAACTCATACACCCAATCGGAATTAAGCTCCGGGTGCTCGTCGCAGACACTGAATACCGGTTCAATGGACTGGTTCTCAGAGCTGGTATTCCAGACCAATTCCGACATTGCTTCACGGCAATCCGGACAACTGGTTAGCGTTTTAAGATCCCCCGGGCGGTTTTTCTCCCACGAAGTCTTCTGTGAAACGATTACTTCCGGCTCAATCTCATCAATGTCCCGCTGGTCGAGAGTTTCCATATTTAACCGGACCTTCGTTGTTTTACGATCCTTCTCCGGGCGGGGTTTCCTCGTCGAATATACCCCGGGTTCTTCCTCAAACTTGGGCATGGTAATGACCTCCTGAAAAATTCTGGGGGAAACACGTCACAGTTTTATTCATACTGCTCAATCAAACATCTCACGATGGAATCGGCAATATCGGAAACCCAGCCGTTGCACACCTCCCGATGATCGATGCATAGATTTTCGGGATATCGTAATCTCAATGTATGGTTGTCCAACTCCCATTCGAGCTTTTTAAGCAACATTCCAAACTGGTCACACTCCTGTAAATGTCTGTATTTGGATGGGCGTTCCTTTAACCAGTTCCTCTTTACTCTAAGAAGAACCTCGGGAAACAATTCGCCCACCATTTGAGTGTTCAATTCTCCCGGTGAGTTATCGAGCTTGATGTCCCTGCTTACAGTCAGGATACCTTCGCAAGCATATTCACTCACATCCGTATGGTCATCCGGGGACATTTACGTCACCTCCAATTTTTTTCAGCCTGAAATTTATATTATTCTACCGACGTAGGACTGGATATGATTGATGTCATATTTCTCCCAATTTCCAGCAAACAAACATTGTATTTACGCTCCTCTATACAGTTCTCCCCCAAATCCTGATTCGGGTCATATCCTCCGGACGCAAATCACGTATAGTTATTGCTTGAGAAATTACCTTTTGTTCAGGAGGTTGCGATTATGAATTTACCGACCACCCGTCTGCTAACAACGACCGCTATTATTCCCCTGCTCATTCTGGTGAGCGCGATTGGTGCATGGGGACAAACCACTCAAACGGACGTAACGGTCCACGTGATCAGCAAGGGAGCTAAATTCATCGGTAGTGGGGTGGGAGGGGCACGCGTAAAAATTTACAACGCCGAGACGGGAGATTTACTGAGCAAAGGAATTACCACGGGCGGGAGTGGAAATACAAAACGAATCATGAAATCCAAGCACGACCGGGAAAAAGTTCTTTCTACAACGGACGCCGCCGGGTTCTCCACGTCCCTCTGGTTAGAAGAACCGACACGGTTAAAAATAACGGCGTTTGGTCCCCTCAATCACAAGGACGATGCCAACACGGCCACGGTTACTACCAAAGTGTATCCCGGCAAGGACCTCAACGGCGGCGACGGGGTCCTGATCGAAATCCCCGGTTTTGTCGTGGACATAATTTCACCGGATGAAAACTACCTTCGCGAAGGGGAAAACAAAATTACGTTTGAAGCCCTGGTCACCATGATGTGTGGTTGTTCATTGAAACCCGGTGGAATATGGGATTCGAACGGCTACGATATTACCCTGGATTTATACAAGGACGGTGAACGACTAAAACGGGTCCCCATGGAATACACCGGTACACCCAGCCATTTCCGTTCGACGATCGAACTGGAGGAACGCGGCTGTTACACGGTGTACGTGAACGCCCACGACCCGGTAACCGGAAACACCGGATGGGAAAAGACCGCCTGTCATAAGTTGAATTAAACTTGTTACGAGGTATGGGAAAAAAGTTCTACTTTCTTAGTCCGAGGTCCGGAAAATGTCCCGGGAAACGTCCAGCTTCTTGTTCTCGAGGTCCTCGACCACGTTCGGGACCACTCCGGTGGGCACGTGCTTACCTTTTACTTCCTCCTCGGTGCGTTCCTCGTAGCGGAATGAAAAAATTTCGGAGAGCTGAATTCGGTCGTTTTCCATACCGGTAATCTCCTGTACGCTGGTGATCCGACGGGAACCGTCAAACAACCGATCCTGGTGAACAATAAGATCGATCGCCGAGGAAATTAGTTTTCGGATGGATGACTCCGGGAGTTTCATCTCCGCCATCAGGACCAGGTTTTCCAATCGATACAGCACGTCCCGTGGTGAGTTCGCGTGGATTGTAGTCATGGATCCCTCGTGACCGGTATTCATGGCCTGCAACATGTCAAAAGCTTCGCCCCCTCGACATTCTCCCACGATTATCCGGTCCGGTCTCATTCGCAGGGAGTTCTTGACAAGTTCCCGGATGGTGATCTCTCCCTCCCCCTCCACGTTCGGAGGACGGGATTCACACTGTATGACGTGTTCCTGCTGGAGCTTGAGTTCCTTGGTGTCCTCAATCGTAATGATTCGTTCACCGTCGGGGATAAACCGTGACAGGCAATTTAAGGTGGTTGTTTTTCCGGAACCGGTCCCACCCGAAACAATAATGTTAGATTTTCCTTTTACACAACGTTCAAAAAACTGTTCCATATCTCCATTGAGGGTGCCAAAATCAATCAAGTCATCGATGGTGTAGGGATCATCCTTAAATTTACGGATGGTGACCATCGGTCCCTCATCCACGAGAGGAGGGATAATGACGTTCACACGGGAGCCATCCGGCAGTCGGGCATCCACATAGGGCTTTTTCTGATCGATCCGCCGACCCAGGGGAGCCACAATCTCATGAATAATATTCATCAGGTGATCCTCGTCGTGGAACTGGATGTCGGTAAGTTGAATGTCCCCATCTTTTTCTATGTATACCTTATCGGAGCCATTAACCATAATTTCGGTAATATCATCCCGCTTGATCAACGGCTCGAGCGGACCCAGCCCAAGAATTTCATCAATAACGTCGTCAATCAGGGCATGTTCTTCCTGGCTCGACAACGATATACCTTCCTGACCGGCCACCCGAATGATGAGATCCTCAATCTGTGACTCAAGTTTCTTACGAAGCTGGGAGTTCTCCTCCTTTCGAATCAAATCTCGATCGATTGCCGTCACGGCTCGTTCGTGTACGATCGACTTTAACTCCTCCAGTTCCTCACCGTGGTCCTTCACACGGTCCCGGTGCTCGGGATGCGAACGGTCTTTCCCCATGAGATCGTGTAACGATGAACGATTGGGGATAGGATTCTCATCGGTCTCGGATTTATGGGAAGGACACATGATATCTCTCCACAGTGGAATTGTTCCAAACGATCCAGGAAAAGAAATTATACCAAAAGATGATCAATAAAGTAAAAAATTGTATTTATAGGGTGGGTTTTATATTAAAAGAATCCAACCTCCTCCGATAAGAGCTGCGAGGCCGAGGGAGCCGGTCACCAGCAGACCCATCCTGCGGTTTCCCACAATCCAGGTGATAGTCGCTTTCACCATGGTATTGGTCATCGAGGCCAGGATAATTCCCTCCGTCGCGGCTTCGGCGGCGAGGTGACCCTCCCCCGCCAACTTCCCCAGGCTCAGCGTAATCGCATCGACGTCGGCCAGTCCGGAGAGTACCGACGCCACGTAGAGTCCCTCCTGACCGTACAGTCCGTACAGGTATTCGACCAGAAGCAACACCATCCCGAACACCCCTCCAAACAACAGCGCCGGCACAAGTCGAAAAGGGTTTTCGAGTTCCGGTTGAGGTGCTTCGTCCGGACCGGCGGAACTTCTCCATAATAGAACCAGGGCGGGAACGAGACCGGCCACCGCCATCATCACAATCGGTGGCACAAGGTTCATGATCATACCCGGATTCACAACGAGTACCTCGATCAAAACCCGGGGAAACATGGCAAGCGATGCGACAACAATGGAGAAACTGCACACGATTTCGAGTCCCCGTCGCCGGGTCCCCCGATCCGACATGGAAACGGCCGTGGCCGTGGACGATACCATTCCTCCGAGGATTCCGGACATGGCAATCCCGAGGCGGGCACCGAGCAAGCGGGACAATACGTAGGCCGAGTACCCGATCCCGGACACGAACACCACCATCATCCACACGAACCTTGGATTTAACCCCAGTGCGTATGGAAGCGGTCGATTGGGTAAAAGGGGAAGCACAACGAGAGCAATAATAAGAAATTTCAGGGTGGCTCGCATTTCCTCCTTTTCGATACCATGAGCAAAGGAATGCAGGGGCTCCTTGACCACGAGAAGCGAAGCGGTCACGATCGAGAGGATGATCGCCCACGTCATCGCCCGGGGGGAATGCGTACACATAGCACCAAATACATACGTGAGAATGGAGGCGACCGCCGTCGTCATGCCGATGTCGTGCTTATCAACGGCTTTCGCGTAATAACCAATCCCGACCAGTATCGCAACCAGCAGAAATCCGACCATCCGAAGGGAAGGGAAATAAAACTGGAGCGTGGCTCCGAGAAGGGCAACCAGCGGAAGGGTTCGGATCCCCGCAAATACGTCCTTGTGCTTGTGTCGCTCTCGCTCCACCCCGATTAAACCACCCAGACCAAGGGCGACCAGAAAGGGCATGACTTCCCCGGAAAACAGGATCTCACCCATGTCTCCAAACCTCCCAAGTTACTACATGCTCCGGACACGGTTCAACACGCCAATTCATACGGGACTGAACCATATCTACCGCACGATTCCGTGTTCGTTCGGAGGAATATTTGTATTGGGATAAAACCTGTTCGGCCCCGGGGATCATACCTTATATAAAATCGGGAGCCACCAGCCAGACATGGATCACTCACCAGATTTCCGGTCAGGAAACTTTCAAAACCTGCTTGATAACCAAGCGTATAACCGGTAGAGTAGAATCCGTAATCTAATAAAAAAAGTAGTATAAACCAGTGGCGTCCGAAGAAAATGAAACCAAAGAATCGGTTAACAAGGACGAGGAAAACGAAGGTTTATTACCGGACTTCGTCGTAACCATCCTGTACTCCGCAGGGGCGTTCTTTTACGTAATTACTTGTATCACCGTTTTCACCATTGGCTTCACGTTGTTCGAACCCGGTGAAGGGACCATCGTCGGAGCCATTCTGGGTCTTATCATCGGACTCGTATCCGTGTTTTCGGGACAATTAATCATTTCCTGAGATCTTTTCTCAATCTCCCTTCAGAAAAAAATAATTCTACTTGTCTCCTGATTGTTCCCTCTGAAAAAACGGGCATGATTCTAACCGGTCCATCATCTGCTCCCGGTTCTGTTTGCTCATCCGGTGCATCCCCAACATGGCATTCATCATGCGGGGACCCATGGTTCCCATCATCCGCCGGCGATTGTTGTGCTGTTCGACCATCTCGACGAGGCCGGCTTCTATGGCTTCCATTTTCTCGTTTCCACGGGCCTGCTTCATCTTCCCGACCAGGGCATTCAATTGCTCCGAATTCTTCCGGCGGGTCTTCATCATACGGTCGTGCCACTGGTTCATTCCCTGGCAGTACCGGTCCATTTCCTTACCAGACATTCCCCGGTGCATCATGGGCATACTCATCTTCCCCTTACGGGACATCCCCATTTGACTGCCGGGGTGGGGTCCCTTTTCATCATATGCCCGGACTGGTTATGTCCGTGGCGGGCCCATACTCCCGATTCCAAAACGACGTAACTTCCGATAGCCAGCGCTACTATTCCAATCAGAGAAACAATCCATTTCCAGTTCATCTCAATTTCCCCCAAAACGTTATTGTTGATCCTGTTTCTTTTCTGCTTCATCGGCCAGTGTTTCAAGCGCTACAACCCCTCGGCACAACAACCAAAAGAAAATTACGAGTACCACAATATACAGGACACCAAAAAACATCATCCCGCTTCCCATCCCCCACATGTGAGCCATTCCTTCAGTCATTTCATGCATGTGACTGCCGTGTCCCCACATGGGAATCACCTCCTTAATTATGAATAATAATTCCCTACTACATATCGGACTATGACCGGGGTCATAATTGATGCCTTTTTATGAGCCTCTCCCTGTTAAAAAACCTCTGTTATGAATCGAGGTTTTTTGACAAAGATCCGGTTAATACCAGAATCGCACACCAGTGACGAAGAAAAACGCGTCCTCGTCACCCCCGTTCCGCCGGGTAATATCGGCGGTTTCTCCCAGGTCCGTCTCCCAGCTCACTCCCACGTAAGGAGCAAACTTCCGGGAGAGTTCGTAGCGCAACCGTGCTCCGAGTTCGGCCCCCGTAAATCCGTCCCCGATACCGTATTCCGGTTGTTCCTGCATGGCAAACTCGGTTTCCAGCCGTGGTTGGAGAACCAGCCGCTGGGAGAACAACAGGTTGTATTCGGCCTCAAGATCGGCGCGAATATCATCGTCCTCCCCAATGACCAGGTTCGTTTCCGTCTCGATCCACTGGGGAGCCACACCGGACACTCCGACCACGAGAAAACTTCGCTCCGGTTCCGGTTCGGCCAACTGGCGAACCCCAATTCGGCCGTTCCAGAATGGTGTGATCGCCCGGTCGTACATTAGCTCCACGGCCTCGGAATGGTCCTCCTCCCATTCCCCTTCGGTTTCAAGGACAATTTTGTCGTAATCATTTCCATACCAGGCCTGCAGGTCCCACAGGTACACTCCGTTGCCCTTTTCACCGGTACGACGGTACTCCAAACGATCGGAACGGACGGTAAAAAAACTCGGGCTATCGTGCACCGGCGCTGCACCAAAATTCGTGGCACCGGGACCCGAATCGTCCACCGCGTATTTTCGAATGGCCCGTCCCTGTCCCGGTGGGGTTCCGGGAGAACGAAAATCACCCGGCAAAGGGGCCGTTAGTTCGGAATCAGGGCGATCCTCTAACTGATCATTAACACCGGCTCGGAGAATCGATCCCGTACCGACAATCAATCCAAAGACAACAATCACATTGATAAACCATTTGCTATAGGTACTCATGATACTCTCACCACCTGGAACATGCCGGCGTCCATGTGGTAGAGGAAGTGGCAGTGAAACGCCCAGTCCCCCTTCTCGATGGGTGTTATCAAGACGGGCATTTTCTCGCCGGGCTTTACGTACACGGTATGCTTGTAGGGAAGGTTGTCGTGTTCGTGCCCGTTCTCGATCTGCATCCACATTCCGTGCAGGTGAATCGGGTGGCCCATCATCGTGTGGTTGACCAGCCACAGCCTCAACCGTTCATTGTGACGAAACAGGTACGGACCCGGGTGCTCGGAGAACTTCTTGCCGTCCAGCGAAAACATGAACCGGTGCATATTGGCCGTGATGTTGACCGTCATCTCCCGGTCAACCTCCGAACGGTACTGCTGAGGTTCGTCCGAAGCAAGGTCGGAGTACGTTAGCACGTCCCACCCGTCTTCTCCGAGGCCGATCCCGGGGTCCTCCATGCGAAAGGACGGGTTGTGGTTAACCATCGCCACGTTGACGTTTTTCTCCGGCACGAATGGCTTCGGTTCCTGCGGCCCGGGGACGTCCGGGTGGGGATCGGCGTGGCCCTGTTTCATGTCCATCATCTTCCCGGATCCGCCGAACACCATGTCGTCCATGTTCCCCATGCCAATATCCTCGAGCGTGCGAACGGGACGATCGCGTTGATCGGGAACCGGGGCTTCCATACCCGGTTCCGGAGCCAGGGTCCCACGAGCATATCCACTGCGATCGATGATCTCGGCAAAAATCGTATAAGGACGGTTCTCCTTCGGCGTGACCAGCACGTCGTAGGTTTCGGCCACGCTGGCACGAAATTCGTGCACCTTTACCGGTTCGATGGCCTTCCCGTCGACCATGACGACCTCCATGTCCAGGCCCGGTATACGTACGTCGAAGGTACTCATGGCACTGGAATTAATAAATCGGAGCCGAACGGTTTCCCCTTTATCAAATAACCCGGTCCAGTTGTCGTCCGGGGACCGGCCGTTCATCAGGAAGGTGTACTCGGCACCCGTGATAGCGGCCAGGTCGACCGGGCTCATTCTCATGTTTCCCCAGGCCACCCGGTCGGACACGGTCGGTTTGAACCCGTTTTCGCGGACTTCGTCGAGAAAATCCCATACTGTCCGTTTCTGGTAGTTGTAGTACTCCTCCCCGAGCTTGAGGTTACGGAAGGCCTCGTGGGGGCCGTCCGAGGTCCAGTCACTCAGCATGACCACGTAATCACGGTCGTAATCAAAGGGTTCCCCGTCCACCGGATCGATCACCAGGGGACCGTAGGTACCGGTCTGTTCCTGGAAAGCCGAGTGGCTGTGATACCAGTAGGTACCCGCCTGCTTGACCTCGTATTCGT
>JBDGPI010000247.1:2746-4898 GCA_042219765.1 Salsurabacterium abyssinicum (SeqCode) | reverse complement strand
TAGGTATCCCCGGGAGGAATCCCCTTGAAATTCACCCCCGGCACACCGTCCATCTCGAAAGGTACGAGGATCCCGTGCCAGTGAATCGAGGAATGGTTGCTGTCGTGCAGGGCGTTGGTTACGTTGAGCTGAACCCGCTGGCCCTCCTTCAAATGTACCAGCGGACCCGGGACCGTTTCGTTAATTGCGGTTGCCTTTACCGGTTCGGTCCGGCCGTCCAGTTCCATCGGTTGGTACCCGATCTCGAGATCGTAACGATCACGAGGACCCCGTTCACGGAGATTGGAGCCACCCGTAAAACCTTTTGACCACAACGGCACCGGCAGTGCTGTACCAATACTCGTTACAAAAACTCCCGTAAGGGCTGTACGTAGAAATTCACGTCGATTCATCTTCATATCAGTGGATTAAACCTCCTGCCGTGTTCGTTCTTTGATGCTTTCATAATCGATGATGCAAATTCTCTATGGTGACTTGTGTACGATTGAATCAAGCTGTTTCGACTCCGACTCTTAATAATGGTCGAAACGAGGTAACCCCGGTATGACATCCATCTTTTTTTTCACGATTTCCCACAGGAATTTATTCTCCCGGCGGGGCTTAATAAATGAGTGAAAAAACGATCGCTTAACGAAGGGCTACGGAAGTGAAGAGAAAGGGGAACGCTTTATAGTAAAAAGACCTAGTTTATCAGATGACGTGGTGAACGCAAAATACGATCGAAGGGATTACACGGTAGAACAAATACGGGGGTTTCCCGATCCAGATATAACAGGGAAAGGGAAATAAACGGTAGCAACATCAGCAGAACGGGAACAAGCGTTCCCTGTATAACGGAGGGAACGTAAGGTACTTCAACCAGGCAAGAAGATTGACCGGTACAGTGAAGGGAACCGGTACCTACACAGGCCCCCAAAATACCAACCACGCTCAACGCCAGAAGAACAATAAGGAATCGTTCCATCCAATTACACCTACCGGTTGCTCCTGGATACTGATCGAAGAATCCAATCCATCACTTTCATTATCGTATCAGATTTAACGGGACGGTGTTGCTTTTTTACTCATGGTATTAGGATCACCAAAGAATTTTACAACAAATCAATGCTCGGGAGAGGGGGTTGATTCTTCCTCGGATGAACCGCCGAGAGTTACGTACAACTCGAACAGAAACAAAGCCGAAAAGATGATATTGAGGTACAGGGTATATCCGGACGGCGCCGTACCTCCGAGTTGACCCGGCGGTGGAACCAGACCAAAATACATCCAGATATAATGAATGAGCACTCCGGCCAGAACAGCCGTAACAAATATCGAAACAAACAGGGTAATCGCCAGTCTCCATCCGTAATAACGGCGATACGCATCGACGATATTTGGAACGATTAAATCGGCAAAGATGAATGACATCACTCCCCCGAAGGCGATCTGGTTCTGCCACAAAATAAGTGCAAACGGTACGTTCCCAACCGAACAGACGAACGTAATCACTCCGACAGTAACTCCAATCGTGCAGGACAGGACAACCCAGAACAATGTACCGCGAGTACCAACATTAAACAGCGCCGTCCACCAGGTACGTGGAACGGACGCTCCGATTACACCGGCTATCAAAAAACCAAACACGATGTCCTTCCACAGCATGTTCCATTCCCCGATAGCATTTTGGAATGCGTGGGACCAGCCTTTCATCGTAAACAGGCGATCCACCACTCCCGAATCCTCGTCACGGGACTGATAAGCGTCCCGGCAGGAGGTCGAACAGAAGTATTCCGTACCGTGCTGTGTCTCCAGTTCAACCGTGTACTCGGACGTGGGATCGACGTCCATGCCACAGTGCGGATCACGAACTCCCTCGCTGGAACGCAGATAATCACGGGACCACTCGAACCAATCGTCCGGGACCAGAAATTCAAGGACGAGCGCCAGTAAGACAATCAAGACGAGTCCGGACAGGAAGTTAGCCGCGACGAACTCCCAGCCAAGCAGGACCCACATTACCAGGCCCAGCTCGATGACCAGGTTGGTACTGGCAAACTGAAACGCGGCAAAACTGGAGGAAGCGGAGGCGCCTTTCTTAAACAGGGACTTGGTGGTGGCTACGGCTCCAAACGAACAACTCGAAGAAGCCGCTCCCAGCAAGGTCCCCAGA
>JBDGPI010000247.1:0-2736 GCA_042219765.1 Salsurabacterium abyssinicum (SeqCode) | reverse complement strand
AGTGATTTTAAACCATGGCCACCAAGAACCCGGGTCATCTGTTCCTCGGTTACGAAGGCCTCGACGGCTCCGGCGATGGTGAGACCGAGGACCAGCGCCCACCAGGATTCCCAGACCATCTCGGCGCTTAATTCAACCGCCTTGAAAAATATATGCATCATTAAACTTAACTCCAATTAATGATTGTGTTCATGCTCGACCTCCTGTACGCCGGCCCCTTTCTGGAAAACCAGCCAGGCTCCACGATCGGCTCCCAGCGTCATGAACGTCACCACGATAACCAGTCCCACAGTAAGAACAATCCGGTAAACCCGTTCCCGGCCGGCGACCGTTCGAAGGATCCCAAACAGCACAAACGCAAGAACCGTGGTCAATAACATAAAGTTACGGTGACCTGTCACGTGGCCTCCTCCCCAACCGCCTACAGCCCAGAATCCGGTGGCGACCGTAACCGGTAAAGCTACAAGACCCAGCCAGAACATCCAGCGGGCCAGGTCGAGGAAAAATTGGGAGTCACGGATCCACGACACTACGGAAAATAACAGCGAAGTAACCAGGAACACGATGGGAAAATGAACAAACATCGGGTGAATATTTTTCACCGAAGAGAGTCCGGGAAACAACGTCCGCAACCATCCAATCTGATTTTCCTTTTGGTGAGTCTTTGTCCCGCCTTGGGAATGATGATCGGTCGTACCCGTTGACTCTTTTTCGGAGTGATGGTCGGCCTGCATCTTTTCCTGATTGGATTCACCGGTGGACGTATGGTGTCCGGTCGATTGGTCGTTACCGGAATGATGTCCCGACTCGGTTTCGTGCGACGTTTCATTGTTACTTCCGGAATGAGGATGATCCGTCGTTGAACCGGTTGTCTCCTCACCGGTCGGGGTATCCCCGGATTCGGTAACCTGCGCCTCCGAACGATCGGACGGGTGAGTTTCGTCACCGTGGGCATAACCCACACCCGGAACGAGAATGAATTGAATAAAGAATACGATTGCGAAACAAATGAAATACTGTTTATTCGTCAAGGCTGATCTCCTCCTTAGAAAAGATAACGGTTGTGCAGTGGGAGAAAATCAGCCGGTCGGCGGAGCGTTTATCAGGTGGCTCCCGTAATGGAAAGATGGGGATGGACCGTTCCGTATCCGGGTTCGAAGAACAAAAGAATTTTGGCGCTGAACGGTGGACATATCCTCCCGGAACAAATCAGATCCCACTACCAAATTGGTTCCTAACGGGTCGGAAAACAGAAATTCAAACGAACCGTAGGGGCGAGCGTCGGGCTGATTGATACAACAAAAATCCCGGTCTCCGGGGGAACGATCGGATTCGGAGGAATGGGAATGTGAAGAGTGGGCATGCCCCTGGTCCACCGTACTAAAACCATGTACCGGTTGCGAGTGAAGGACACAAACCCCCCCGGCCATGACCAGCGTAATACTCAGTAACACACACAGGTAACGTTGCATATTTTCACACTCCACTTACATAGTAACAAACAAGTTTGACTCATCCCACACGGGTTAACTCTAACTTAGAACAAGCCGTAATACTCACCGGTACAAGCTTTATAGGGCACGTATGACCCGAATCATATACAATTCGTTTCAGTGTCTTTTCATTAAGGATGATTGGAGATGATTCTTATGAAACCGTTCTCCAGCAGTATTTTGGCGCACTCGGCTATGAATCAGGCCAGCATAGGAATCGCCGTGTACGATTCGTCCGGAAAGTACCAGTACGTCAACCGCCACTTCAGCTTACTTCTCCGATCAACCATTAACGATCTGGAAGGTACCCCTGTTTGGGAACTGCGTGAAAGCATGACCGAGAATCGTTTCAACGAATTCTGGAATGGCTTTGATCCCGGCGAAAAACTCCAGCTCAAGGACGAAATGAATTTAGTTGCCGGTTCCACCGTTCCCGTGAAAATTCTTACGTCACGTATTATGATCGGAAACACCCCCTACCAGCTCGAAACGATTGAGAATACCCGCTATAAACAAAAGCAGGATGAGCGACTCCAATCCTTCAAAAAAGCGGTCCAGCAGGCCGGCCATGTGATCATTATTACCGATTCAAATGGAGTTATCGAGTACGTAAACCCGACCTTCGAAGCGGTAACCGGTTACACCGAATCCGAAGTACTCGGGAAATCCCCGAGAATCCTAAAATCGGGCCAGCATGACGAAGCATTTTACAGGGAGCTCTGGGAAACCATCACCCGTGGAGAAACCTGGAAGGGGGAGCTGATCAATCAATGAAAAAACGGAAAAATCTACCACATCCGTCAAACGATATCTCCAATTACAAACGACGACGGGGAGATCGTGAAATTTGTCGCCGTTAACATCGATATCAGTAACGAAAAATCAAAACTCAATACTCTCAAGTACGAAGCTCTTCACGACAACCTGACGGAACTACCCAACAGGGCGATCTACCGCGACCGTCTGGCGGTAGCCTGCCGGAAACAACGGAGGCACACCGATTACCGGTTCGCCGTTCTATTTCTGGACCTGGATAATTTCAAACAAGTTAACGATCAATACGGTCATCAAATCGGCGACCAGCTTCTCCTCGATATTAGCGAGAGATTCCAACAGGTCCTACGTCCGGAGGATACCATCGCACGCTACGGGGGAGACGAATTCATCTTTTTGATCGACCGCTTCAACGATCCGGATCAACTTGAAAACATTGCGAACCGCATTCTCGAAACACTGGATAACC
>JBDGPI010000246.1:4894-10388 GCA_042219765.1 Salsurabacterium abyssinicum (SeqCode) | reverse complement strand
TTCGACGCCGCGGGCATGGGGCCCGGGGGCGGCCCGGACCTGACGGTGGACTTGAGCCACCGGAACATCGACCGGCTCGAGGAGGCCAGCCGAATGCTTGCTCGGAAACTGAACGAATTCAGCGCCACCCGGGACGTCGACGACGGTTTCTCCCGTGCAAAACCACAGCTTGATTTCAAAATCCTGCCGGAGGGACGCAGCCTGGGGTTGACACCGGCATTAGTCGGTCGCCAGGTTCGTAACTCCTTCTTTGGATCGATTGCACTACGTCAGTTGAGGGGACGCAACGAAGTCGAAATTCGCACGAAGTTACCGGACCGGCAACGAAACAGTGAGTACTACGTCAAAAACCTGATGATCAACCCTCCACAGGGCGGGGAAGTCCCGCTGGGTGACGTCGTCGGAGTGAAACGGGGGACCTCCTACACGTCCATTACCCGCCGTGACGGGCGACGTACCATCTCCGTAACGTCCGACGTTGAACCCAAGAGCGAGGTTTCCCGAATCATCGACAGTTTAAAGAATGACATTCTTCCCGGGCTTGTTGAGGAGTATCCGGAACTCACCTGGGGGTTCGAGGGCGAACAGGCCGAGCGACGGGAGTCCATGCAGAGCCTGTTTTTCGGCATGTTGCTGGCACTCGGAGTCATCTATGCTCTACTGGCAATTCCGTTTCGAAGCTACGTTCAGCCCTTCGTAATCATGGCTTCAATCCCCTTCGGTATCGTCGGTGCCGTCATCGGTCACCTGATCATGGGCTTCAATCTCTCGCTGATTAGTTTCATGGGGATTATTGCCCTATCGGGTGTGGTGGTGAACGACTCCCTGATCATGGTCGACTACGCCAACAAGCAGAACGGGGACCTGTCCGCCTTCAAGGCCATTGAGGAGGCCGGCGTTCGGCGCTTTCGGCCAATTCTGCTGACGACGTTTACCACCTTCGGCGGGCTGGCTCCAATCATCCTGGAAACGTCCCGCCAGGCCCGTTTCATTGTCCCGATGGCCGTTTCACTTGGGTTCGGAATTCTTTTTGGCACGGCCATTATCCTGATTATCGTGCCCTGCCTCTACCTGGTGGTTGAGGACCTGACCGGCCTTTTTGGTTACAGCCAGGCTCAAAGCTAAACCGGTAAGTCAGTAAAAACGTCCTCTCCGATTTTACAATGGCTCCTCTGGGGTCATGAGCCTTCAATACAGTCAAAATAGTCTCCACCCTACCGGATCCTTTACCAGGCATCGACTCGAGAGGGCCCATTGATGCCGTCAATTCATACCTCAAAGTCTTACCTCAGAGAGTCACTTCGCACTTCCTGACCGTTAAAAACTTGCTCCGGGCGGTTCCCCGTGTAAAGGAGGAAAGGTCGACCGGCCGAAAATGCGTCCAGCCCTCGTTGTGTACGGGATACGTGAAACGGGGCTCAAGATCGGTTAAAAAGTACTTTAAATCGGAGGCGTTCATGGTGTAACGCAGGGGACCCGAAAGGTAGGGGAAGTAGGCATTTCCGAGGTGCGGGACGAAAAGGTCAATCTGGCCAAGCGACCGAACGGCGGCGGTAATACGTTCGTTGTAGATCGTGTCACCCGATACGTAGAGTCTCGTATCGGCCGATTCGAATTCCAGGACGTATCCGTTCACCGGCCCGCTTAACGTTGAAAGCAACGAAACGCCATGCTGGGCGGATACAGCGTGTATCGTTAAATCGCTATCGACCTGATCCGGTCGGTGTTTTTCACCGGATTCCAGACCCACGGCCCCCGGTACTTTGTCCGATGAATACACCGTGGAAATAACAGTGTCTACGTTTGTAAGGTATTTTCGCCCCCTGGAGTCCAGGTTATCACGGTGATGACCATGAGTAACCAGGCCAATGTCGGGAACCCGTGACAACTCATCCGGCGAAAGTTCCGGATCCTTCGTCTTCCTCGAAAACGCCCCGAAGCCATGATGATACCAACTTCCCGCTTCATCAAAGCACGGGTCGTTGATGACCGTTGTACCGTTTAAAGAGATTACAACCGTGGCAACCCCGATGTGACGGATGGAGACATCCAAAGCTGATTACTCCAGTGTTATGTGTCCGGAATCGTATTATGGAATTCCAACGGATAGCTCATTCAACAAGTCTGTAATTAATCCTCATCGTCGAAGTTTCGAAAGCAGAATGAGGATTTCTATGTAGAGCCAGACCAGCGTCACAATCAGCCCGAAGGCTCCCATCCACTCGTACTTTTTGTCGGCGTTTTTTTCGGCCATCCGCTCGATGAAGTCAAAATCAAGGAGCAGGTTAAATGCCGCGACTCCAACGACGACCAGGCTAAACACGATCCCGAGTGGGCCACCCTCGTGGATGAAGGGAATGGAGGCCCCCAGGAAAAGCCGACCAACAAAACTTATCACGTACACGAGCAGTATTGCTCCCGTGGCGGCCACTATTCCGGAACGAAGCCGATCCGTTACGACGATCGTCCCGGAGCGATACAGCGTTAACATCACGAAGAAAACGCCCGTCGTCAGCAACAGCGCCTGTATGGCAATGCCCGGGTACTGAGCTTCCAGCACTGCCGTGAACGCCCCGAGAAAGGCACCCTCGGCAATGGCGTAAAGCGGTGCCGTGACGTAAGCGTAGTCAGGCATGAAGATCGTCGCCAGAGCCAGACCGAGACCGATCAGCGCTCCGCCAATGATGATGGCTCCCCGGGCCCCGGTCGCTTGCCAGGCTGGCACTGCGGCCGCAACCAGCATGATTAACATGATAAAACAGCGGTTGATTACACCTTCGATGGCCATCGAGTCACCGGCGGCCCGATCGAAATAACCTTCACGTAGAACAGGATTGTCGGTTTGCACGGTTAACTCAGTCCCTTTGTGTTATTGGATAAAGCAACTCGGGTTAATTCAAACTCATATCATTGAAACAGTCCAGCAACAGTGTTCTGATATCTCCGGGTCCGACCAATTGGCTCGACAGGGCCCTCGATCCAAAACACATTGATTCTACGCTTTCAATGATTGATTATGTTTCCTGAGGGTCAATGATGATAGGGATGACTCAGTCTCGGGAACTCTTTTTATCGTTAACAGCTAAGTCCAAAAGTTAAAAATTACTTCAGTGTCAGTTAGCATCGGCTAACTATATTCAGTTATCGAGCCCGGGGTGACAGTCGAGGTGGTTGTCGGACATTGTTGAAAAGTAACCCTCTGTCATCCCCATCTACTGTTAGTATAAAATCGCTAAGGGTGACTAAAAATTTCACGAATGGAATAACTCCGGAGGGAAGCCATGAAAAAGCCGGTTTCCTATATAATTGCTTGCATAATATTTCTCCCAATCGCACTGGTAATCGCCGGGTGTTGGGGCCCGTCTCAGCCCCTCCGGCCCGAGGGTCCCTCCGTTGAAGTCGTCAATCAGAACGCTGACTGTGCGTCGGGGGACACAACTCCCACCACGGTTGAAAAGAAAGACAGTAGCTACCGAATACAGGGTTCCATCACCGTTTCAAACCCCTGCCACAAGCTTTCGGTGAGCTCGCAACGCAACCAGGATGTACTTGACATCAAACTCCAACCCAAAAGCCAGTCCGGGGCCTGCGTCATGTGCCTGGGCCGGCTCAATTACACCCTGAAAGTGAAGACTGAGGCCAGGAAAATAAAACTCCGGCGGGGCGATGAGGTGTTACTCGAGAAATCACTCCCCAATTAAAGACCCGTACTGGTGTTTCCGAGGCAAATGATTTAAGCCCCTCTTTCCGGTACCCGAACATCGATTGGTTATGGTCGAAGCTCGCACATGCTTTGTAAGAATTCGTCGTTAGAGACTCCAACCGTTTCCTGAACCGTTCCGGAGCAATCCAGAATTCAAAGATACACCCACATTCAGTCACATTAAAATCATCTGAATTATTCATAAGCCAGTTTGAACAAAAGGCTGCCGCAAAAATTCCTCCAGCCCTAAATCACCCACTTAACACGAAAGCCAACCTCTCACAGGAAGTGTGTATCGTGTCGAGTCCGTTACTCAAACTGGGTTCTATTGTGATTATCGGTATCGGCTGCGAATGGATAGCCGATCGCCTGAAACTGCCGTCGATTCTGATCCTGCTGATCGCCGGTTTCATTGCTGGTCCAGTAACGGGGTTCCTGAACCCCGATCAGCTTTTCGGTGATTTTCTTTTTCCCGTCGTTTCCCTGGCCGTCGCCGTGATCTTATTTGAGGGTGGCCTGAGGTTAAGAGTGAAGAATTTTCACAAAGTGCGCTCGGCCATCGTATCCTTAACCACCGTCGGCGTCCTGACCACGGCCGTATTAAGTGCTTTCCTTGGCTGGTGGTTGCTGGGTTTTCACCTTGATGTGGCCATTCTTTTCGGAACGGTACTGGTCATCACGGGTCCGACCGTCATCATACCTATATTCAGAAATACAAAACCCAACAAACGTCTTAGAACAGCGTCAACCTGGGAAGGAATCATCAACGACCCCCTCGGGTCCATACTGTCCGTAATGGTGTTTGAACTGATTGTTCTTCACAATCCCCCAGGGGTCATTCTTCTGGACGGACTCTTCACCTTCGGAACGACTGTTATTGTTGGTATTTCTACGGCTACAGTCGGAGCAATCTTCCTCCGGGAATCACTCAATCGTGATTGGATCCCCTCACACCTTCGAAATCCTATGACACTTGCCAGTGTACTGGGAGTCTTTCTGTTGGCGGAGTCTATCCATCCTGAATCGGGACTGATTGCAACGCCGCTGATGGGGGTTATCCTCGCCAATCAGGCCGGCGAGGTGAGACCTGACATCCTGAAGTTCAAGGAGGAAATTGGTCTCGTACTTCTATCAGTTCTCTTCATTCTACTGTCCGCTCGGTTCGATCTTCAGGGGTTTCGACAGATTGAAGTTCAGAGTTTCATTCTGCTCGGGCTGCTTATCCTGATCGTGCGACCGCTATCCGTCCTGATTGCGTCCGTGGGAACCGGGCTTACCTGGAAGGAAACCACCGCCCTGGGCTTCTTTGCTCCCCGGGGTATCGTCTCGGCGGCCATTGCCTTCCTCTTTGGACTAAAGCTCGTCAAACTCGGGTATCCCGAAGCCGGACAGTTTGACGCTCAAATTTTCTTCATCATTGTTGGCACGGTCCTATTTTACGGCCTTTTATCACCGGTTCTCTTCCGAAAACTGGGACTTACTCATCGGACTGAGTGACGTTTGTATCGACCGTTTGATACGTAAGCAGAGCGTGTGTTGAAGGATTAACGACCTACGACCCTTCGTTCGCTATTTACTCGGACCACGGCAAATTCATTACGAAGACTCAAGACAGCGAAACCGTCACAAACTCTTTACAACCTGTGCGGGTTCGAGTTTGATTTTCCCCGAACGACGGAGTAAATCATACTCGTCATCTTACGGTGACCCAGCTTCGATAGGTGAATACCGTCCAGTGTGCTATCGGAGCCTGACATCACTCGCATCAGGTGATATTTCGGAATCAAGCGG
>JBDGPI010000246.1:0-4884 GCA_042219765.1 Salsurabacterium abyssinicum (SeqCode) | reverse complement strand
GCTAAGTTTCTCTGTATGCGTCCGTACCGATTCGCCAGTGGCGACAGGGGAAGTTCCATCATGTAGGTCGGAACGTCCCGTCGTTTTACCCGACTCAACAACAAGTCGAGTCCTTTACGATATTTCTCAGTGGGTGTTTCCTTAAGGACGTCGTTTCCACCGAGCACAATGACAACAAAATCAACCCCCTCCGGCAGCGGATGTTTACTGATCCATTCTGCTGCATCACTAATTCTCCAGCCCGGTCCGGCAACCGTCCTCACGGAAACCCCATAACGGGACTCGTACCGCTTGGGCCAGCGATCCTCCGGGTCGAGCCGTGCGGTGCCCGCCGTGAGGGAATCCCCGATTATTACCATGTTATCCGGCTTACTGGATAACGGCGGCGGGTCGTACACGGAGGGTATCTCCAGTGACAGTACGATTACGGTTATTACCAGAAATACGATTCGTGTCGTATTCACCGTTGTCGTATCCCTGCCCAGGCTGCTATTGAAAGACAGTCGCCAGAGCAAAAGACTTAGGAGCCACGTCATCAATAACCAGATCGGTTGAGGAACCGAGGACGCCACAATTGCCGCAACACCGATCACAACAATTACCCGGCTCGCCATTCTTAACGATCGGCTATCCCGTCCCCAGAGTTCAAGTCCCATTCCCGCCAGAACCAATAATACGCCCGAGTACAGGGAGTTCCCACTGGCCATATGGGCAAAAAATAAATTCATTTCGTGTCACCCGCCGGCTTGGATCCGGATATTACTCCACTCAACCAGAGCTCGATCTTTATTATTGCTCCCCACGAGGAAACCGCAACTGAGCACAGGTTTAGCCACCAGCAAATTCAGGACCTGACCCCGGTGTCAGTCACCGTTATCCAACCCATCCCTGGACTCAGTTCCTCCATCACCGACCCCGAATTGTTGGGGTCGACTCTTTTTTACACGCTCTCAATCAGAGTTGACTTATAATTCTTGTACGATCCTTAGCCCATCGGCGTGTGAGTGTTATCGTGAATAGTTGAGAGTTCTTTACGATCAACCCTCTACCGGGATATACGACAGTTAAAGTCCTTATTATCAGGAGTGATTTTCATTGAATCGATCGGATCTTGTCGAAAAGAAGGCGGATGAGTGGGACGTCAGCAAATCCGAAGCCCGCGTCATCGTCGATAAGTTTTTTGATTCCATCGGAGCCCTGCTCGAAAAACACGGTCGGATTGAACTGAGGGGGTTCGGGGTGTTCGAACTGCAGGAACGGGAACCCACCAAGGGTAGAATTCCTGGAACCGGTGAGGAAGTCGAAGTTCCTGCTCGCAAGGTTCCGACCTTCACCGCCGGCAAATACCTCAAAGAAGCCGTCAACGCGGATTAAAGTGGGCCTTCTTCTGTTTGACCTGGACGGGACCCTCTACAGCTCGAGGGAAATCCTTCCGGCAGCCTACCGGACGGGAATTAAGCAGTTCAACACGGATTACAACGAGTCGTTGAACGTACCGTCGGACCCGGTTATCTTCAATCAAGTTGGTAAACCCGCATCCGAAATATACGAGAACCTCTTCCCTGAGTTAACCTCCGAGCAGGTTGACGCTCTTCAGGAGCGGGTCTTCTCGGCACTGCTCGAAAAGATCCAGGAGGGAAGCGGGCGTTTGTACTCCGGCGTCAAGCCGGTACTCGAGCAACTCCAGGATCGTTTCCAGCTTGCTCTCGTCACCAACGCACAGACGGCTTACATGAATGCCGTGCTGGAGACACACGACCTGGAAGCAATCTTCGGGAGGACGCTCTGCAACGACGACGCGCCGAACGGTCTGAAGTCGGAGCTGGTGGAAATGATGCTCGAGTCTTTTCGGATCGAACCGACCGCTTCACGGATGATCGGCGATCGGCACTCTGACCTCAGGGCGGCCACTGAACACAATGTCCCCTTCATTCACACGACTTACGGTTACGGTGATCGGGAAAACTTCACCGACCATCCTCAAATTGATTCACTCAAGGAACTGCTTGATGGGAAGCTTCTACCCACCAGTAACCTAACCGGAGCCGACAGGGAGTCCTGACTGCCGACGGGGTAACTTCCTCGAATCATTAAGAGAATCGAGGCTTTTACTTCAGGGGAAGTATCGTAAAGAAGTTCGAGTCCCGTCGGACGTGTAATAACACTTCTTTTTGCCCCGCTTCCTTGGCTTTCGCCAGCAGAGAGTTGAATTCTTCCCTCGACGTAACCTGTTGCTCGCCAACCCGGAGAATAACGTCACCCGGCCGCAGATTAGCCTGATGGGCCGGCTTCCCACGCTGGATTTCGGTTATCTGTAGTACCGGTCGGGGCGGGACGACCCCGGCCTTTTTGGCCTCGTCGGCCGTCAGTTGTTTGAGTCCCAGTCCCAGCTGCTTATTGATCTCAGGGGACTGCTGCTGGGCGTCCTGGTCTCCGGAGACCGAGGACGATTCGTCCTCGCCCGGTAATTCGGCAAGAGTAACCGTAAGCGTCACCTGGCCGTCACCCTGCTTTTTCAGGGTAACCTGAACCTCGTCCCCGATGTTCTGAGCCAGTACCCGGCGCTGGAGATCGTGGGGCGTTTTAATCGTCTTTCCGTTAAATTTGAGAATAACGTCACCCGATTCAATACCGGCTTCATCGGCTGGGCTGCCGTCCTTCACTTCGGCGACAATAACACCTTTGTCGACGTCCACGTGACGGGCCATCTCACTGGTTATTTCCTGAATAACCACTCCGAGCCAGGGGCGTCTGACTTTACCGTACTCAATCAGGTCGCTGGCCGTGCGCTTGGCCAGGTTTGCGGAAATAGCGAAACCGACCCCCTGGTTCCCCTGGCTCCCCTCGGACAGAATGAGGGTATTGATTCCGATAATCTCCCCTTCAATATTGATCAGTGGGCCACCGGAATTCCCCCGGTTAATGGCCGCGTCAGTCTGTATAAGGTCCTCGAACCGCTGGGCATTAATGGCCCGGTGAAGTGCGCTGACATGACCGACACTCACGGAGTTTTCGAGCTGAAACGGTGATCCAACAGCAATTGCGTAGTCGCCGACTTCAATCTTGTCCGAATCGGCAAAGTCCATGGTGGGAAGATTGGTACGGTCAACCTTAAGTACGGCAAGATCGGATTCCTTATCTTCACCGATAACCTCGGCCTTGATGTTCTCGCCGTTCGCCAGCAGGACCTCAATCTCATCGGCCTGGGCAACCACGTGGTGATTCGTCAGGATATACCCCTCCGACCGAATAATGACACCGCTTCCAAGGCCCGTTACCTCCCGTGATCGGGGCTCCGGAGTGTTAAAAAACCGCCGGAAAAACTCGTCAAAACGGGGGTCTCCCTGGGGTGCCTGAAAAGGAAACCCCGGCGCCTGAACCTGTTTCCTGGTATAGATCGTTACGACGGCCGGACGGGACCGTTCCGAGGCGTAATTGATGGCGTCCTGCAGTTGTTTGGCCGTTTCCATGGCCTCTTCCGGACGTTCAACGTCGTCCACCGACTGTCCCTTGTAGTCTTTGGAGGTATCGTCCTGGGCAAACGTGAAAAAACCCGGTTTGTACTGAAGCGTTCCAAAAATAAACCCGGCCGCAAGCATGACGACGGCAAAGACAAGCATCTTGTAACCGGAAAAGGCAGACTGACGTGTAGGCATTTCTGATCACCGTGATAGACTGGAATAGAATCGATAAAATTTACTATATCATCTTACGGGAACTTTTAAGCTTGGGATCGTGATCGTGGAATGACACCCAGCGAGACGCTCCATGTCCTTGCCGACGTTCACGCTAACTTCGAAGCTTTAAACGTCGTTCTCGATGATCTACCGGACGATGATGAAAGTCAGATCATCTGTCTTGGGGACATCGTGGGCTACGGTCCCGATCCTGACCGGTGCCTGGAGGCCCTGACTGATCGTGACGCATTACTCCTTGCCGGCAACCACGACGCCGCGGCCTGCGGAGAAATGTCAACGAAGTATTTCAACCGTCTGGCCAGTCAGGCCGCAAAATGGACCCAGGATCAGCTCAGCGAAAACCAGCTTGCAACCCTGGCTGGACTCCCCGAGAGACAAAGGAAAAACGGACTGGGTTTTTACCACGGTAGTCCCCGCCAGCCGCTGACGGAGTACATTACCTCCGAACCACTGGCCGCCGACATCCTGGACGACGTTGAGGAATCTAAGGTTTTTGTCGGGCACACGCACAAGCCCGTGTACTTCGAGAAAGACCGAGCCACTACCCGCGCCCATTCGATCAAAGGCGACAAGGAACTCGACCGGGTGAATCCGGACACCCCCATGATACTTAATCCGGGAAGCGTCGGTCAGCCCCGGGATGGGGATCCCCGGGCCAGCTACATGACGGTCACCTTTAACAACGACTATACCCTAAACTTTCGGTGGAAACGCCTCAAATATCCAATCGAACCCGTCCAGAGCAAGATCCGTGAGGCCGGTCTACCCGAAACCCTTGCCACACGACTGAGCCGGGGACAGTAAACACTTTTAGAAATTGACATTTAGTGGTTTAATTCGTAGGCTATTAGAGCTTTTTGCGGGTGTAGCTCAGGGGTAGAGCGTCTCGTTGCCAACGAGAAGGTCGTGGGTTCAAATCCCATCACCCGCTCCATTTTTTCAGTCCAACGTCAAACGTCGAACGTCACTCCCCCGCACCCTGGTTTCCCTCGACTTTTGACTTTGGACCTTCGACATTTGACCATCGTTTTGGAGGCGTAGCCAAGTCCGGTTAGGCGGGGGCCTGCAAAGCCCTTAACGCGGGTTCAAATCCCGCCGCCTCCTCCAATTTTTCAGTCAACCGTCCAAATTCGAAGGTCGAAAGTCAAATCCCCACCTACTTTGAACGAGAAATTCCTACCTACCA
>JBDGPI010000245.1:0-4062 GCA_042219765.1 Salsurabacterium abyssinicum (SeqCode) | reverse complement strand
ACTGGTATTTCCGATGAATCCATTCCTAAGTTACTCGTTAGCAACGGTGACACCAGCACGGCCCCGTTTATAGACGCAACCGGTGCTCACGAAGGGGCTCTTTTTGGAGATGTCCGCCACGATCCCTATCAATCCGGGGGTTCCCAGACACCACCTCATCACTTGGTGGAGGTTGGAGCTATTCACCGAGCTCACGGTGGAGTTTTATACATCGACGAGGTGTCGACCCTTGATCCCTCGACACAGCAATCCCTTTTGACGGCTATTCAGGAACAGGAGTTTCCGATTACGGGTCGCAGTCCCGGGTCCTCGGGGAGCATGGTTCGGACACAGCCAGTTCCCTGTGAATTTGTGCTTGTACTTGCGGGGAATTTACAGGATCTCGAAGAAATGCACCCGGCACTCCGAAGTCGAATTCGAGGATACGGTTACGAAATACTAACCAATGAAACAATTGAAGACTCCCACGAAAACCACCGTAAAATTGCTCGGTTCGTGGCCCAGGAAGTGGAGAAGGACGGGACGATTCCACACTTTTCACCGGGTGGGGTCCGCATGATCCTCCGGGAAGCCCACCGCCGGTCCGACGTTGACGGCCGCCTGACGGGTCGACTGCGAGATCTGGGCGGTCTGGTTCGGGCCGCCGGTGATGTCGCCCGGTTAAGGGATGATCACCTGGTGGAGGGAGAACACGTCAAAGCGGCGCTCGAAAACGTCAAGACACTGGAACAACAACTCGACGAACAACCTGGCGCCAACGGCAAAACGCTTTCCTTCCAGACGTAAGATTACGAAGTCGGGTTGACGTCGAAAAAATAGCAGTCCACCTGGCTTGCCCTCAGAAATTGCTGGTTGCTAACCACCTTTAATCACGGCTTCTGGTTGCAGGTGGGCAACTTTCTCGACAAGGCCGATTTCGGTCAACGTATCCACGACGGCGTCGAGGGCTTTGTACGCTGGAGGAGCCTCGTCAAGAAGGTCCTCGTGTGCGGCCCCGAGCAAAATAATGTCCTCCATTGTTTCGGAGAAAACTGATTTGTTGAAGGAATCATTTGCCTGACGACGGGACATGACTCTGCCGGCACCGTGATTGACGGTGTACCAGCTTTCGGACACGGCCGGAGTTGCCTTCAGCACGTAGGATCCCCTTCCCATGTTGCCGGGAACAATGATGGGGTGGCCGACGCTTTCGAAAGCGTCCGGATTGTCGGGGTGACCGGCGGGGAGACCCCGGATGGCTCCCTTGCGGTGCGTCAGAACCTGTTGGTCCCCGATGGTTTCCTGGCGAGCCAGGTTATGCGTAATATCGTAGACTGTCCGCAGTCCTTCTTCCTCCTTTAAACCAAGGAGGTTCTGAAAGACCTTTCTGATATCGTAGCCGATCATCTGACGGTTCGAGTAGGCAAGGTTGGCCGCTGCGGCCATGGCCCCGTAATAGTCCTCACCCAGGGCGGAGTTGATTGGTGCGGCAGCCAGGTTGTTGTCCCGAAAATCCAGGCCGTAGTCGTCGGCTCTCTCGAGCATCATGTCGGAGTAGTCAGTGCAGATCTGGTGGCCGAAACCCCGGCTGCCAGTGTGGATCGTTACCGTCAGGTGACCGTCCTGTAAACCGTAGGCCTCGGCGGCCTCCGGATCGTAAATTTCCCCGACGGCGTCGATCTCAATGAAATGGTTCCCACCGCCAAGGGTCGATAGTTGATCGAGCCGGTTCCAGGCGTCATCGGTTATTCCACTGAGGTTAGCACCGTCGAAGGAACCTCCATCCTGAATTCGATCGAGATCGTCTTTTCGGGCGTATCCGAGCTTTTCGAGCGTCGGAACACCCTCCAGCAGGATGTCCTCAATGTGCTCCTCCAGTTCGTCCTGATGTCGACTTTCCGTTCCGATACCGAGTGGAATTGTTTTACTGATCTGCCGGGCCAGTGATTTCATTTCGTGATCGGGGACATCGCTCGCCGACACCCCGGACCCCATTAACCGCATACCGCAGTTGATGTCCATACCGACTGCGCCGGAGGAAATTAAACCGTCCTCTAAATTCATGGCCATTACACAGCCTACTGGTACCCCGTAACCAACGTGCAGATCCGGCATACCTCCGATGTATTCAACGCCCCTGAGTTTGGATGCATTAACCAGCTGCTGCAGGGATTCGTGTTCAAGCTGAGGCTTGATCTCGTCGTTGGCGTAGACAATCGGTTCAACGTTCATTCCGTCCGTCCGATGGATCTTCCAGCGGTTCAGGTTGAAGGATTCGAGCATTGGTTTACCTCCTATCGTCGAGCGTTTCTATAAGCCTTCGCTCCTGGCAGGAGTCCAGTTTATTGGGTGAAATTCACCAGGGATTATCGCGTTGGGGATTCGTTTTTCAGCCGCACTGTGGAAGTTTACGTCTCAGGAGGCTCGTCGAGGAGAACCAAGGCTCTCCTCACAGGCCATGGCAGCAGCAATACCGACTTCATCCTTGTCCATCGGAGCGACTATTTGAACGCCAACAGGAGCGTCATCATTATTATACAAAATGGGGGCTGTGGTGACGGGGAAATCAAGGATGTTGAAAATGGCGGAGTACATCAGGTCAAAGGGGCTGAGTAGAGTCCGTCCGTGCTGAGGAGCTTCGGTGGGGTAGACAGGCATAATTAAGAGGTTCTCCGGTGATAGGTGGCTGCTGAGCTCATCACGGAGTTCGTTTGTCTTGTAAACGGCCTTGTCGATGGCACGTTGCGACGGGGAGAAGAGAGTATCGAGAAGGCACATGGTCAGCATCGGCATGGTATGGCGGCTCCGGGAGACGAGTTTTCGAGCAAATTCACCCGTTATTTCCACGTGGTCCCCGGATCCGGCCAGACGGCCCACGGACGGTAATCCCTGGCTTTTGAGGTAGGACATGTAGAGGAGGGGAGCCTGCTGGAAGAAGTCCTCGGGGAAGGATTTGACGCTTGCCCCGTGATCCTGGAGTATCTGGCCAGCTTGTTCCACGCTGGCCTGGATTCGTCCATTTGCGGCGCTGGTATAGGAGATGTCAGGGGCCGGCAGGAGGTGAGCTGTAACGTCGGAGAAGTCGACGATATCCGAGGCGTAGGCCGGGGTCTTCTCACGGGACTGAGGTCTGGACCGAAGACAATTTAATAGCGGAAGAAGATCCACGGATCGCCGGGTCATTGGTCCGATGCTAATAAGGTTTGTCGAGGGTACGAAGTCCATCCGGGACTCGCTGTATTCCTGCGGGAAATGGCCTTTTGTACGAACGGTCGACGTCGAGGGTTTATGGCCGTAGATGCCACAGAAAGACGAAGGAATCCGGATGGATCCACCCAGGTCACTGCCGATGCCCATCGGCGATCCCCCCGACGCAATAATTGCCGCCTCACCGCCGCTGGAACCACCGGCCGTCCGATCGAGGTCATGTGGATTATTCGTCGTTCCGTAAACAGGGTTCGTAGATTCTATCCAGAGACCCAGTTCGGGGACGTTCGTCAAGCCAAAGGGATTAGCTCCACACTGTTTCACTTCCCGGACCACCTCGGCATCCGACGTGGATTCGGCCCCGGACCGGTAGACGGAACCACAGGTAATTGGTTGACCTTCGACACTTATCATTTCCTTAATGGTTATTGGTACACCATAAAAGACCGGCAAGGTGTGCCGGTCGTCGAGGGTTTCGTACTGTCGGCGAGCCCGCCGTCGGGCTTCCTCGAAGAGTTCAACAACAACTGCATTGATTGTGGGGTTAATCGACCGTATCCGATCGATGTAAAACTCGAGAACCTGAGGTGGAGTAATGTCCCGTTCGGCGATTTTACGGGATAGATCCAGTGCGGAATCATCGATGATTTTATCCATGGTGGCCTCCGGAATACTCAAAGTAGAACACAGGATCGAAAAGTTTTAGTAATCTAACACGTAACACTGCGACCGAACAGAAATACGACATCTTTGGATGTCGTGAATTATACTATACCAGTCTGCCTTAATATCTTCTCGTAACGGAGGAATTTTCATGTCGAGAGTAACCCTTTCGGACGTCCCGGAAATTGGACTGGGAACCTGGGAAAACACTGA
>JBDGPI010000244.1:0-2745 GCA_042219765.1 Salsurabacterium abyssinicum (SeqCode) | reverse complement strand
TACAACCACTTATATTACGCTATAATAGTAGTTTTTATTATTACCACTTTACGGTTTTTTCAATCTGGGCACTGGTTTCGGCCAGGGTGCCCTGACGGGGGGAATCAAGCCGGTTTTGCTTTTTGTCCGTTAGAAAAATAACCGTTGGTTTGACTGGCGAGGGTTTCTGCGATTTCACCAGGGCCAGCCGCCCGTCCGACAGAAGGACCACCGAGCCGTTCGGATACAGACCAATTGTCTCCACGAGACCTTTCACAACACTGCTGTCGTAGGTATCGCTGTTTTGCATCAGGATGGTCAGTGCTTCGTTGGGAGTTTTGGCCGATCGGTACGGTCGATTTTCCAGCATGGCCGTGTAAGCATCGGCCGCTCCGATGAGAGGCGCAAGTTGATGCATATCCCCTTTCCCCAGTCCCTCCGGGTAACCACTGCCGTCGGGTCGTTCGTGGTGCTGTTGAACGAGGTCCTGTATAACCCGGTCCCCGTTAACGGCCTGGTCAACAATTGACCGTGAGTGTTCGGGGTGACATCGAACCTCACGGTTACCCCGGTCCGTAAGGGTTTTTTCCCGGGTCCAGAACTGAGTCGGAATTTCAATCATGCCAAAATCAACACTCAGTGACGCCGCGGTGACGTCGAGGAGTTCCTGCGTGTCAAACGAAAAATGATTGGCCAGTGACAGACAGACGAGGCAGGTATTGATCGTGTGTGAGAGTAAATACTGTTCCCCGGTGGGTGGTTCAAAAATCATATTTAAGGGGCGGTTGTGGTCAACCATCAAGTCGGCAAGTTCGCCAGCGGCAGTCACCAGGCGATCGTCGTTGAACGATTTTGCGTAGAAAATACTGCACATTTCCTCGATCAAGGGATCACAATAAAGTTTCTGTTCACTGCTGAGATCCGACGGTAACTGCATAAATTCCTGGGCATTTTCAACGGTGCCAATGTCCATGTCGAATTCAGAGGCAATCTTGTGGGGCCCCTTGGTTTTCAGGAGAGTCTCGTAATCCCGGCCGACAGCCTCCTCAACGGTACCATTACTGTCATGGACGACCTCTTTGGCCCGGTTAATCTTGTCGTCCAGCCGATTCGAGCCGGTCCCCTCGTAAAAGGCATTGTCCGTGAGTCCGTTTACCGTTTCCCAGATTGAACGGTATTCCCTGTCAAGTTCGTTAATGGTTTCAGCTATGTCTTTTCGGGCTGACTTGTCCAGTTCGTATTCGAGTAAAACGTAAGGATCGAATGATACTTGTCCGTTTAACATGGCAATTATTTCGGACGGGTCGTCAAGGGTTTGCCGGAGCTCCTCACTTATTTCGTCCCGGCGATCCGTGAGGGACCGTATTCGGGATAAACTTTCGGCCAGTAGTCCCTTCCGGCGTGGGTCACCGTCTACCTCCCGGATGAACTGTGCAAGTCCTTCCTCGGGTTCACCCGACTCAAGGTCGTCCAGCAGTTTGTAGAGAACGTCACTGTCGACGTCCCCTACCTCCTCCGGAACGGCTTCGTCCGACGACGGTTTGACCCCGTTGGATTGAGTCTCCGGCTGGCGGCGGGACCCTGCGACAAAATCAGCCTCGTCCATGTGCTGACTCAGGGTTCCGTCCAGCACGTCGTCGGCCGCGTGCCAGAGGTTCGTTCGGGATTCAATTTCTTGCTGCATCAATTTGTACGTCTTTTCGGCGACTTTTTGAGGGATCGGAAGTGTCAGTAAGTCGGTGCGCTTCAGAGTTTTACGTCCATCGAGAACATCCTTCAACAACTTGCGGTGTTCCAGTGAAAGATCAAGTGAACTGATCGTCTCAATAAGATTTTTCTTCAGGGATTGTTCCTTGCGAATAATTGTTTTTAAATTGTGAAGGGAACTATTCGAGTCAACGGAGTAATGCTCAATCAGGTCCTCAATTCCCCTGGCGGGCTCCTCCAGGAGGCGGTTGACGATGTCCGACGCATCCGGTGCCTTGGTGGGTTCGATTTCTATTTCACGAGCTTCGGCCAGTTGATCGGCGTTGTCGGCAATGTACGTCATTAAATCGTTCTGTATGTCCGTCCGGGAGTCAACCGTATCAATGGTGGACTTAACAAGGGAGTCGGGAGCACTCACTTCCATGTAAAGTTCATCGAGTTCATGGATGCTCTGTTCAAGGGCTTCGAGTAGCCGTTCCCTGTCCTCGTCCTCATCAAGGTCACTGAGCCGCTCGTTGAGAGTCTTAACTCTGTTTTCAAGTTCGTAAGTACGGTTGATTATTTCGGTAAGTCGTTCGGTTCGCTCCTTGTCCCCCGCCTGATTGGCTTCCTGCCGAAGAAACTGAGCGGTGCCCCGGAGGGCCTTGGCAGTGTTTGATGACTGTAGTGATTCGGCTATGTCGGAGGCGGCTTCATTGAACTCGAGGGATTCGAGAACCGTAACGGAACTGTTGTCGGGGACGTCCTCCTCGGGGAGCCAGAGCTCGCGTTCGGAGGAAACAACTATTTTACGAACGTCAAGGTTGGAAAGCTGCTTGATTTTCTGACCGGTTAATTCCTCTCCCGCTTCGGCGATAGGCCGGCCGTTGCGATCGAAGGCAGTGGTCTCCAGTTCCATGCCGGGTTCGGCACGGCGAATGGAAAGCACATCGAGCACGGGCATCGTCAGACGACAGTAAGTCGTCACGACAGTACCCCTGATAAATCAGCCAAGGGGGCCATCCCAGGGTGTCCTCCTCCGGATCGCCTCGCTAAGCGATCACTGATGCGTTTTCTCAA
>JBDGPI010000243.1:11325-14729 GCA_042219765.1 Salsurabacterium abyssinicum (SeqCode) | reverse complement strand
GTCGTGGACCCACTTCTCTCCCTCGTCCGTGACGATCCGGTAATTCACGTCAAAACCATCCCTTTTGGCCGTTTCAAATGCCGACTTAACGGCCTGCCTGTCATCGGGATGAATCCTGTCCAACCAGGCCTCCGAGTCCTTGTAGAACGTCTCCACGGGTTCTTCCCAGATCGCCTCGACGGCGGGATTCACGTAAATCAACTCGTGAGTCTCGGCGTCCTGCATCCAGAAAACTTCGTCGATGTTCTCGGCCATTCGACGAAAGCGTTTTTCGCTTTTGCGGAGTTCGTGCTGGGAGTGCTTCTCCTCGGTTATCTCGGTCGGGCGACGCCTCAAGGTGAAAGAACGGACCGGTTCGGATCGACCCGGTATTCCAGTTCTATCTCCCGGCCCTCCGACACCTCGGCCATGGCCTCCTCGACCCGGTGACGGTCCTCGGGATGGACGCCCTCCAGAAAAGCCGTTGCATCCTCGTAAATTTCTTCCGCCGGTAATCCAAAGATATCCTCGTACTGTGTTTCGTTGATAAAAATCACTTCTTCCCAGTCCGGCGTGAACATCCAGAATATTTCATTGATGTTTTCGGCCATCCGCCGGAACTGCTCCTCACGTTCCCGACGTTCCTGCAGGCGCTGTTGTTTCTCCGTGGTATCCCGTGATTCCGCCACCAGATACTGTTTTCCGTCCACTGAGACCTGGTCCACCGTAAGCTCCACGGGAAATTTTGAGCCATCCTCACGGACGTGCATGCTCTCGAATTCCACCGTTCCCTCCTGTTTAACCATCTGGACGAAGGTCTCCCACTGGAGGTCTTCCCCGATTTGGGAATCCACGTCCTGAACGTGACGGGACAACAACTCGTCCCTGCTGTATTGCAGACTGTCGAGCGCGGAGTCGTTGCCGTACACGAATTGACCCGTATCAGGATCGACAACGAAAAGTGCTCCGGTACTGTTATTGGTCAATTCCTCAAGCAGTCTCGCGTCCTGAAGCCGGCTGTAATTCCGGACGAGTATCTGGGCCTGTTCGGCCATGGTTTCAAGCCGCTCCACTTCACCGGAGGACAATTGCCGCGGACTGTCATTGAGCAGGCAGAACGTACCAATGACGCTGCCGTCGGGGGAGCGTACCGGAACCCCGTAATACATTCGGATCCCCCGCTCGGTCACCAGTGAATTACGTTGCGCCTCACTGTCGTCGAGGGTATCCGGAATTTCGACGGTCCGGCCCTCCCGGACGACGGCGTTACAGAGTGACTCTTCGCGGGGAACCTCATCCACCTCAAGACCGTGGCGGGCTTTGAGCCAGAGACGGTCCTCGTCAACCAGCGAAAGCAGGGCCACATCGACGTCAAAACTCTTTGCGGCAAGTTTAGTGAGGTTGTCGAAGGACTCTTCGGGAGGGGTATCCAGAATGTTCAGGGATTAGTTGACTACCAATATTGGAGCCAAGTCATGTCTTCATTGTCGGGAACGGTATAACTGGCGCTGGTCATGGAACTCCCCCAATCACACACAGAACACTTGTATGAAATGTAACCAATTTTTTAATTTATAAGACACTGAGAATCAAACATCAAGAAGCTATATATTATTTTAGATTTTTTAATACCATACTATATGTTCCCTCCCATAACTCACTCCGGGATCCCTCAATGATATAGTGCCCGAGCAGTTTCGTTCCTCGAACAGTTCCTGGAGAAGCCCCCCGGTCGAAATTCTCAACACCACCAGTCCTGCCGACCTTCTACTGTCTACGTATTTAGCAGTACTCCTACACGCGTACCCGACAATGCGCTACTAAAAACCGATATCGGTCTAAGAAAAACAGAACCGGTCGAAAATTGATTGATGGACGCTGGATTCTTTGATAAATTAGAATGAATCTAAATCTCTTTAAGGGGGTCATTAACATGAGTACAACAACAGCCGAATCAACGACCGGTCAGGTAAGTGAACAACTCGTTGACGAGATGAACCGACTTCTCTCGGATTACCAGGTCCTCTACCAGAAATTGAGGGCTTACCACTGGAACGTCGAGGGGGAAGACTTCTTCCTGCTGCACGAGAAATTCGAGGAGCTGTACAACGAGACAAAACTGGTGGTGGACGAAATCGCCGAGAGGATTCGGGCTTACGGTGAGTACCCGATTTCGACGTACTCCGAGCAGCTCGTGGAAGCCCGCATCAGCGAGGACAACGGGCAGATTGAAGCAAAACAGATGGTGAAGAACCTCTGCTCGGATTACGAGAACTTACAGAAGGCCATCAATGAAGCAAAAGAGGCAGCGGAAAACGACGGTGATTCCACGACGGTGAATTTACTCGAGGAGATCCAGGACGAGCAGGAGGAAACACTCTGGATGCTTAAATCCTACCTGTCCTGAGGGTCATCCTTACTCGTTATGGGTTGACTGATCGACTGACTCCTCCGGGGTGTCCACCGAGACGTGACGCTCTATGAGCTCGGGGACACCTTCGGGGACGATGTTCTTGTAGCGGGTTTTATCCGGAAGGACGAGGACCGTTAATCCGTCGTCGCTGTTACAGTGGATGGTTTCAACGGAAACTTTTCGGTTTAACTCCTTCCGACGCAGGTAATCCTTCAGGGTTGACGCAACGGCTATCGGTCGGAGGTTACGGTTATCCTCCGGTGTGTTCTTGAACTTACCGTGAAGAATAAACTTCGCTTCGGGCTGAAAGATGTCGGACATACTTAGTCTCCTCCGGAACAATTTAAGACTGGTTAAGCCGGTGAACAGACCGAGAGGGTCCACCGTGGCCTTTGAACCATCTAGATTGCGTTCCTATTATTGAGAATGAGTCTCAATTGCTCTTAATTTTGTTGTTCTAATACTTTACCCCACAGGGTTACCGGCTGTAAAGGATTACCTCCTGACTCAACAAAAGGATCATACTCCCACGCAACACAGCCGCTCAGTCTGGCTTTCGCTTGCCGTTACCCCGAACAGTCGAGCGGCACCGGTAACGGAAGGGCTGACGTTTGTGGGACCGTGATATATCGTTGATAAGGACAATCAGTAACCCTCTTTCGCAACCGCATTGCACGTCAACGTTATGATGACCGGGTGCCTTTTCGGACGACCTAATTATCATGACCGGGAGGTTATTCCTCGTGCTGGAATACTCCATGCTCGCCCTGTCGGCTCTGCTCTATCAGTTTGTCTGGTTACCCGAGTACCTCGCGAAGTGGGTCACTTACAGCTACGACCACATGGCCTCAAACCGTAACCAGGAGGGCCTTCCCGAACTACCCGAATGGGGTAAGCGAGCCGGGCGAGCCCAGGACAATTACGTCGAGAACTTCCCTCCATTCGCCGTGGTCGTTCTCCTGCTCGGGCTAGTTGACGGCTTTACCGTCTACACTGGAATCGCCACTGTTGT
>JBDGPI010000243.1:10680-11315 GCA_042219765.1 Salsurabacterium abyssinicum (SeqCode) | reverse complement strand
CTGGCCCGGTTGAGCCACCTCCTCATTTATACGATCGGTCTGGTTTACCCCCGAAGTACCGTCTACACGTTCGGTCTTCTCTCAACACTCTACCTCTACTACGTACTCTTTACGTCGCTTTAAGTTCAACTGGCCGGAGCCAGAACCCGGCAAACGGGAAATCCGAATAACTGTGAACCAGCCCCACTCGAAATCAGGCCCTATTATTTTGGTACTGTACGCACTGGGTGCCTTTCCTGTTTACTTCAGCCGGCCACAGTGATGCTATTCCACCGGAATCGTCCAGCAGGATGGCTCGCCGGTAAGTTTGATTAAAACCGTTTCGAGCGGTGTTCCTTCATCAAGAACCACTGTCCGCTCCACTACGGTAAGTGTTATCATTACTCCGGAGTGTTCAAACGAAGGGAGGAGAGCCATTGGAAACTGCTACGTTTGCCCTGGGATGATTCTGGGGACCGGACGCGTCCTTTGGAGTTATGCCGGGCGTCGTCCGTACCCGCGTAGGTTACGCGGGCGGCCAGAAAGAGAATCCAACCTACCATGACCTCGGAAACCATACCGAGGCTGTGCAGGTGGACTTTGACGACAAGGAGATTCCGTACATCGACCTCCTATCCGAAATCTTCTCCCGGCAG
>JBDGPI010000243.1:0-10670 GCA_042219765.1 Salsurabacterium abyssinicum (SeqCode) | reverse complement strand
GGACAACCCGACCTACCACCGGCTTGGCAATCATACGGAAGCTCTTCAGGTCGATTTTGATCCGGATCAACTTTCCTACAAGGATCTGCTTTATGAGGTTCTGCGGCGCCAGGATCCTTTCAACAACATCGGTAGCACACAGTACAGAAATGCCATCTGGTATCACTCAAAGCACCAGTACGAGACTCTTTGCAACCAGCTGGAACAGAACTTTGACGTCACACCGGACAGCCCCTCGCTGGAGACGGTCATTAGCCCCGCGGAAACCTTTCACCGGGCCGAAAATTACCACCAGAAGTATTATCTCCGAAAGTTTGAGTCCTACATGCAACTGTTCGAGGATCTTACGCCTCGTGAATTTACCGACAGTACCCGTGCCGCTCGACTCAACGGTATTCTCGCCGGGAAGGCCTCCGATACGAACACTGTCAACCTGGATGAACTGAACCTACCCGAAGCACTCGAGCAGGATCTAATCGCTCGCGTTTCCTGAGAACTGCCTACGGGGTACACCCTGCAGACTTCATCATCAAAAACCCACGCTTTTCCCCCGGAAAGCGTTATCCTCCCGGCGTTGCGCCCAGGATTAATCAATAAAATTGCTCCAGTGTCCGCCTCCCTCGTAGGGTCTGTTCAGGGATACAAAATCGATGTTTGTCATACCTTTCCTCTCCCGGCCCTGGATCGGACTGAAACACGATCACGGTTGATTGTCTCCGTGTTCGGCTTCCGAGGTGAGATGTTGTCCTCAGGGATGACTCTTCCCGGGCTAGTTTACTTACGGTTTGATCCGCTAACTGGGTGACGGAACCTCCGTGAGCAATTTCACGTTTACCTTCCTGCCGAAACAGGCGATAGTTATACACGAAGGATGAGGTAAAGAAGGACGACAAAATCCCGTTCTCGGGGTTATTCAGGGAGGTGGACAACCGTGCAGACATCAAAGGAACAGGGAAAGGCCACCGGCGAGAAAAACTCCGACTCAGTTGATATTCTTTTCGAAGGGGACGAAACGGAAGCAATCCCGGAGGAGTTACGGGCGAACGAAGCCGGAAGAATTCTTGGCTACGTTCGCAACGAACTGCAAATCAGTCGCTCCGATTTAGCCAAACTATCCGATATTCCTCCTGAATTCATTCAGTCCTTCGAGGAGGAAGAACTCCCCATCAATCGGCGACTCTGGAAGGCGTACGTGAAAGCCGTCGTCAAGCGACAGGACGTAACGACCGCCAAAGCCTGTGGGCTGCTGAGAAGCCTCATTAAGGAAACTCTTCACTACGGTTATCACAAAGACAACCCACAGTAATTCCCGGAACGCCACTTAACTTAAACATCGACGCTTTAACGAACCGCCGGAGTTAATCCAGGTACGGCACGTACTGGTTAAACACGTCCCGGAGTGTGATCAGCGTAAGGTGACCGTAGGGACCGGCTTTGATGTTGCGGGTTTCCGTTGACCAGGTCATATGCTCCGGAAGTTTTGCGTTTTCGTTCGGCGTAACCGCCTCGTCCAGGGTTCCCCAGACGGCCGTGTATTCAACCGCATCCGAGAGGGCACCGGTGTTAAGTTCATTGAGAAAGGAACTGCCCGGGACCATGTCTCGTCCAGCGGGGGTTATGGTTCCCAGAAGAGCGACCACGGTACCCTGATGGGGGGTTGCCACGGTTATTAAATCGTCGAGGTAATACTGACCCTTCTGTTTTTCGGCACACCAGCGAGTGTCGAGCCCGCCCATTGAATGAGCAATTACATCAACCTGTTTCCCACCGTGGTTAACCGACACGTCTTCCAGCTTGGAACAGACTTTCTCCGCGTAACCTTCGACGCCACCAACGGTGGTCAGCGGAATATCACCAAGATTCATCACGTAAATTTGACCATCCGTGTAGCCGACGTCCTCGAGGTAATTTTCCTGAAGGTCCCACCAGGGGGTCCAGTGTGCATCCGCAAACCCATGCACGAGAAGAACGGGCTGGTCCGTGCTACCGGGCTGGGGATTGTCCCCCATCGCATTGACGGGTGTTCCTGAGCTCACGAGAGCCAGGGCTAACAAAAGAGCAACACTAAACTTTAGTACTGTTTTCACGAACAGTCTCCTCCGATTAAGAAAATTATAGCTACAAATTGTCCGGTTAGGGAAAGAACAGGAGTGAAAATAATGCATGAAACGGGACGAAATCTTATCTATCCTTTTCATTATGAATATATAACACCTATATAAGACTAGATCAAATTTTTTTCTACGAGGAACAGACCTTCGATTAAATCAAGGACTAAGTTTGATGTGGCTTAGCGAGTCCGCCCATTCAGCGGACCAATTTAAGAGGGCCTTTTCGTTTCGAAATACGACCTAGTTGCCAGGAATGAAAACAATGTCCGAATCAACTGTTAAGATACTGTTTCTCCCGATAACTGACTCCTGCAAGCGAAAGGATCAGGAGCCCTTCTTGACTGGTGTGATAGTTTGAAGAAAAAACGGTTGCTCACGGTCATTCTTGCCGCCACTGCCGTCCTCTGTCTTTATCTGTTGTTTCCCGAAACGAAACGCAACTCCCCCACGGACAACCAGACCAACAAAACCACCGACAGGATCGTAACGGACGGTGCCCCACCGACCCGGTGGTCGTTTGACACAACCGAGACGGTTAACGACTCGCCGCCAACTCGAGACAAACAACGGGAAACAAGCCGATCGGAGACCGATGGCCTCACGATTCCCGGGCGGGTTTCCTTCCCCGGTCAGGCAAGTGGAGAAACGGTTACCCTGGATGTCACTGTTCTGAGAATAAAAACCCCTCTACCCGATTCCATTCGAAACGCGATAAAATCCTCGGGATCCGGTGGAGAACTTCGTGGCATCATTGATACGATCTTTCGGAACAACAACTCCGCACAGTTGAAGGATTACCTGCTCGGTCAAACGAAAAAGACAATCCACACGAATACGGACGGGCGCTTCAAACTTACTAACGCCCCGGCAGGCCTCTACAAGATAAAATCCCGGGATAAACGATGGAAGGGACACGCGGAGTCAATTGTCCTTGAAACGCCGGATCGCATCGTCCCGCTGAGGCTGAACGTTCGGGGCAATGCCACGTTCACCGGACTGGTCAGGACCTCCAGTGGTCGACCGATCCAGGGTGCAACGATTCATCTTGAGGGCGACACCCGAGTGCTACGGACGAACGGAAAAGGTAACTTCACGCTGTCGGACATACACCCGGATCGACCCCTGAATTTCTTCTCAATCCATAAACCGGGTTTCAAACCCATAGAAGTCGACCTACCGTCCTTGAATCCGGGGGAACACCGCCGGAGGACGTTCCGCCTCAAAAAAGGTAATTACCTCCGCGTTCGCTACCGCACGAACGCAGGCACCCCTGTCAACAAGGGGGCAGTCCTTGCCAGGAGGGTCTACGCTTCGGGAGGGTCGTCACCCTCGGAGTCCCCGCCCGTTGTCGAACGGTTAAACAACACCGGGGAGGCCGAATTCGATAATCTGCAACCCGGTAAGTACAAATTCACCCTGAGGTCCAGCCCCTACCTTGCCTCCCCCAGGGTGATCGCCGTCGATGAACACGATTCCAGGACAGTAAGTATCCCCGTAAGCGGGGGTCGGGCAATCGAACTCCGTTACCTCGACAAAACGACGGGTGACACCCTGACGGGAATCCGACCGTCCGTGGAGGTTTATACAGAATCGGGTCGATTACTGAAAGGAGGATTTGAACTGGAGGGTAGGACCCGGAATCAGACCCTCCGTGGTTACGTGCACCCGAGGGCGCACCGGTTGACCATCCACTCGCGACCGGTCAACCTCAAGTCGTACCGGCCCCGAACAACACACCATACTTCCGTCGGAAACGATACTATTACCATTCGATTGTCGCCGGTCCCCGGACAACTGGAAGCATCGACCATGAAGGCGTACGACCTGGATATCCGCGACCCGAACAATCCCAGTCAGTCCGTCAATTGGCGAGACTCCTCGGGCGGACGATACTACATCATCGACAAAAAAACCGGGCAGAAGTACCAGACTGGCCCGTTGACTGCCAGCGTTGCCCGTTGGCCCCTCCAGCTCCCGGCCAGGCCCATGCTACTGTACGCAACAATCAAGCTAAACGAGACATCCTACGTCATGTTTACCTCGCTGCACTCAACCTCGGAATCCCAGCAGTACGTAAAGTTAATCCCGAGAAAACCATCAATTATTCACGGTACGATAAACCGGACTCCCGACAATACCACCCCGTCACTTGTCGCAGGCGTTGACCTGATCGGAATCACGTCCAGTAGTAACCGGGTAGGTTCCTACATACCGACTCCGCTCCGATCGAGTGTCAATCCGGACGGGACCTATGAACTCCGGAACGTTCCGGCAGGGCATTCGCTGGACGTCATTCTCGGGAGAGGTCGAACTGGTAACGGTCACCGGACGCTGAATCCGGGGACCCCTATTCTTCACCGGGAACCGCTTGAGACCCCTCGAGCAGGGGAAACCCGAACCCTGGACGTTGACCTTAACCTATCCGGTCAGTAGACACCACCAACCGGACCAACTGAGGACCGTTCAAACAACCGTACGGGGTTCGAGGACTAATGGACGGGACAGCCACTGTCCGTGTCGTCCGAATCACTCGACGGGGAGGGGCGGTCTTCGGAATTTGACCGATCGGGACTGGTCCCTGACGGTCCGCCGGACCGGCGACTAACAGTAATCTTGGCCTCTTTCGGCGTGAGTGTTGCCACCGGGTAACCTTTCAGTTCCTGACCCGGAGCAAGTTCGTAATCAAACTGGCGTAACAGTGACGCCACAATCAGTTTTATTTCGTACTTGGCGAAATTCATGCCGATACAGGTCCGGGGACCCCGACCAAAGGGAATGAAGGCCCCGGGAGGGAAATCCCGCTTGTTCTCCGGCTTCATCCGGTCCGGTTCGAAGGCTTCGGGGCGATCAAAGAGGTGCGGCAGGCGGTGAGTAACAAACGAACTGAAGGCGAGTTCGGTGCCGGCGGGAATTTCGTGGCCGTACATTTCGAAGGACTCACGGGGTTTGCGCTGGGCCACCCAGGCGGGCGGGTACAGTCGCATAGTTTCGTCCATGACCATTTCGAGGTAGGGAAGCCCATCGATGACTTCGTCGGCCTCGACGGGTTCGTCCCCGACCCGCTCGTCGATCTCAGTCTGTAATTGATCGTAGACCTTAGGGTACTTCCCAACCAGAAGTATCAGCCATGAAATGGCCGAGATCGTCGTGTCGTGACCGGCCCAGTACAGGGTCATAATCTGGTCGTGGATTTCCTCGTCCGTGAAGGTCTGTCCGTCCTGCTCGGCTTCGAGCAGGCGGTCGAGTATATTGTCCTCAGCGGCGTGACCGTTCTGCCGGCGGTTTTCAATTTCGTCGTAGAGGACCGCGTCGATCTTCTCCTTGGCCTTCTTGAACGTCCAATGGGGCGTCCCGGGTCCACGAAGGGTCTGAGCGTGGATGGGATACTGGTAGTAGTGCACACATTTGTCGAAATTCTCGTGAAGCTCCTGAGTATCAACACTGCGGGGGTTCATCCCCATGAAACAGTCGGTGGCGTTGAGCAGCGCCATGTCGTAAACCCACTCGTAAAAATCGAACCGCTGACCGTCCCGGAAGGATTGTATTTCGGACTCCGTGGTTTCAATCATGCCCTTGACGTACTTCCGTAAATTCTCCTTGGAAAACACTGGATCGAGCAATTTTCGGGCTTTGTCGTGGGTCTCGTCAACCGACGACAGGAGTCCCTCTCCAATCAATCCCGCAAGGTGTCCCTCCAGGCTTTCACCCCACCAGTAAAAATTGCGCCAGTTGTCCACGTACATGTGTTGATTGGCCTCGGCCCCGATCAACCAGACCACCTTCAGTCCCATCAAGCGCGTGGTGAAGACCGGGCCGAACTCGTGATAGCACTCAAGCAAGTAGTTGACGTTGCCGAAGTAGTAGTCCTTGGCAAGGCTAAATCCGGTGTAAAAATCGTCGGACGGACCCGGTGGTAAGCCATCACCGACAAAGGACTTCATCCATTCGACGGGCCGGACAATGTCACTGACTTCTAAAATTTTTATTCAGCCTCCCTGACCAGGTTTCCCGCTGCCCTCAACGACTGCACGAAAACAAACCAAATAACTCCGGCAAATACCGTCATCGTCTTACCGGGTTTAACCCCTCATGGGCCAGTTCAAAAGTCAGTTTAAACCGAAGGCTTCGTTTGGTCAATTCCGACCGAATTTCTCTGATTTGCTAGAAAAACGGTAAGTTTCCCCCGAACAGATAGACAAGCTGTAAAATCCCGGCGGTGAAACCAAGAACCCCACCCACCAGAATTAAAATCCATTCGTCCTCCTTGTACGGAGTCCGCATTATTGTTTCGTAGTCGTCCGGATTGAGCTCGTTAAGGTTGGTACGCAGGACCTCTTCGAACTGAAGCGTCTCCTCCAGGTACTCGTGGGAGTACGACAGGGCCTCCGGCAGAATCGCCATAAGTTCCTTCGTCAACTGGTCCTTGGTTTCAAAGTAGTTTTCGTATCCAATTGTGCGACTGATCACAGGATTTGCCAGACCACCGAACCGGTCCAGGGCCACGTGGACGTGCTTCTGTAACGTACGGTAAATACGAGCTTGACCCGGGCCTTTGAACAGGTAGTCAAAGGTATTCTCCACGTTGAGAATCTCGTCGGAGACAATCCGGCTGAAGATACGGTTTATCTCCCGGCGGCGTTTAAACGCAAACCCCTGAATGGAAAACAACCCGAGGTTATAGGGTTCCTTCGGTGAAAAGATCAACTGTATGGCAATGTAGTTCGTGGTAACCCCAACGAAAAAGCCGATCAGTGGAAGAAGCCACCAGGGTTGGTAGAACATCCAGAGGGTCATCTGAAAGAGCCCAAAGAACGTTCCAAAATAGAGCCCGGACCGCTTGATGAACGTCAGTTCGGCCGTTCCGCTTTTCTGAAAAACATCGTTGAGTATTTTTCGGTTCTCCTGGATTTCACCGACAATCATCTGCTTGAGGTCAAAAATCTCGTCGATGTCCCGCTTCCAGTCATTAATGACCCTTGCAAGTATTTCCGGCAAATTTTTCCTCACCTGGAGGATCACCATCGTCTTCAGCTCGTTCGGAAGGACATTCCAGAGATCGGGGGATTGTTCGGCCATCAGATCGTCCACGATCGACTCAACGGAAACGTCGGACTCCAGGATCCGTTCTAAGACCAGCTGTCCGGTACTGGTATCCTCTATTTCCCGCAGATCCTCGGCGCTAAAATTTTCGACAATTTCGGGCAATCGGTTGCGGAAGTAACGGTGAATCCGTTTTTTGCACCAGACCGGTAGAACCGTCCAGAGAGGCGGAGCATTATCCGACAGTGAATTACGTAGGGTCGGCTCAATGAGTTCGTCAAAGGCGGGTTCCATCCTGTTCGCCGCCTCCTCGGGATCAATTCGTTCGAAAAGTCCCGAAATTGAGATGAGGTTATCGGTAAGAAGGTCACTGAACTGCCGGGCTATTTTTTTCGCTTTTCGGGGAAGTATTCCCTGCCACCCGAGGTAAGGGGGATATCCCCAGAATTCCAGCGGACGGAAGGTCATCTTGAGGGCTACGATGTTGGTGATCCAGCCGATCAAGCCGGTTGTAATCGGAATTGCCAGGTACAACCAGGCCTCCGGTCCAGTAAGCTTACCGACAATCGTCTCGAGTATGCTTTGAACCATTGTGATCCTCACGGTTCCGATGAAAATTCAGGGGAGGCCACCGTCGAGCGGGCCACCAGGAGGAATGAACAAGATCACCGAACGTTCAGGATACATCGACTTCCGCAGCATCAAAGCAACTTTACCAGGCTTCTTTGAAATCACAGGTGGTTGCACTGCGGAATTGCTGAATCGGTGACGGAAATTGTTGGAGGCTCGATGCTGGACGGTAGGCGTTCGCCACCAATTGACGGTTGAATCCTTGGCCGCTAGAATAGTTTTAAGATTAGCTAACTTTTGAAATATTTTGGTGTTTTCGATGGATTTAACCGAACAGAAGGAAGTTTTCTCGGCCTTGTCCGGGGAAAGCCGGTTGCGGTTACTTCAGATATTGAACGACAAGGAATTATCCTGTGAGGATCCGGCGTCCTGCGAACTCGACGAGAAAAGCTGTGACGTCGGGGAAATCGCCGAGAAACTGGGGATTTCCGCCCCCTCCGTGTCCAATCACCTGAAGGAACTCCGTCGAGCTGACCTGGTTACGACGCACAAGGACGGACGTCGTGTCTACTGTCAGCTGAATCGCGAACGGATGCAGCAACTGTCCGACTTCTTCTCGAAACACAGTTAATTTTCGATCCATACGAGAACCTCTATGAACGCAAGGACCTCCTCTTTGTTTGTCACGGTCCAGGGTTTTCGGTGACCGTCCAACCATGATTATTCCGGAGGATTTCCAATGAATAAACGTCAGGCCGTACGTCGGGAGTACCAGGAAAACGCCGGAGAGTACGACGAGGACTGGTCCTACTACATTCAGGCGACTACCCGCGAAACGATGAAACGCCTGTCCCTGGAACAGGAGGACCGGGTCCTCGACGTCGGTTGCGGTACCGGGGCTATGCTAAAACGACTACAACAGGCCAGTACCGCCTCACTGGCGGGGGTTGACCTGAGCACCCGGATGCTGCACCAGGCCAGTAACAAATTAAACGGTACCGTTCCCCTTCTCTCGGCCGACGCCGTCTCGCTTCCCCTCCGCAGCAACTCCTTTTCACTGGTGGTTTCCTGTAACGCCTTTCACTTCTTTCCGGATCCCCTTGAATTTCTTCGGGAAGCCGGTCGCATACTGGAACCGGGAGGTCGGCTCGTCATCACCGATTGGTGCGATGATTTCTGGGCCTGCTGGCTCTGTGACTACTACCTTCGAATGCGTGACTCCGCTCATACTCAGGTTTACGGAGGTAAGGACATCCTGAACTGGTTGGAACGGACCGATTTCGTCAATCCCAAGCTCGAAAGCTACAAGATTGACTGGCTCTGGGGACTAATGACCGTCCGGGCGAAGCGTCCGGAGTAATAGTCAGGTGTTCGCTAACGGGTGCAGCCTCCCGGAAGAGGGCCGATGAAGGCGCCGGAAAATTCCGGAATGGTGTAATCTAATCCCCACGTTTGACGATACTCTCCGGAAGCACTAACGAATGTCCCCCGATGTATTAATTGTTGGAGCAGGACCCGTAGGACTAACGGCCGCCATCGAACTGGAACATCGGTAACATCACTTTCTATCCACATCGTTTGCCCCTATAGTTATCTCGCTGGACAAGGATCTGAAATTCATCAACTCCACGGTAAGAACCTCCGATAGATTGGCTGATTTAACCACGCGTGGTCTCCTATGACGCCCGAAAACGTACTTACCAGGGAACAAATCCTCCCTCGCTGGAGTGAATTCGTTCAATCCCCGGCACAACTGGCCTATTCCCGGCTCTGTAAGTTCCCCCCCGGAAACGGCGGTCGCCTGGTCGAGGTGATGAACCTCGAACCGGACGAACGAATCCTCGAGGTGGGCTGCGGGCTGGGCATTCTATCGGGCCGCCTTCTCGAAACCGGTGTCCCGTCGACCATCGTCGGTTGTGAAGTGGATCCCAACCTCTTAGAAACCTCTTTACCGCAGGGCCTGGCACCGGAGAACCTCCCCACGTTCGTTCGGGCCAGCGGATTTGGCTTACCGTTTCCGGACAACTCCTTCCAGAGGGTACTCTCCCATACCCTCGTAAACCTCCTGACGGTTAACGAGTGGAAAAAACTCCACTCGGAGATCCGACGGGTTCTGTCACCGGGGGGGGAAGTCACCCACATGGACGGAATGGGGGGCTCCAGCTGGACTCCGGAAAGCCTTGAACCCCTGGACGAGGAAGAGGAAAGACGATCGCGGTTTCGGACATTACTAAGGCAAGTGCACGAGGAACTGGAAACCGGTTTTGTCAATTCCGTAAAAGACTTACCGGACCGCCTCGAGGAGTCCGGCTTCGACTCGGCGGCAGTTGACGTTTACGCCTCGATGGTACGGCTAAATAACCCAAACTGGAACGAAGCTCAGAAGAAACTGCTACTTGAACTCCGACAGCGGGCGGAGCGGGATCGGGTTGAGCGGTTGCGAAATTTACTGGAAGCACGGGGAAGCATGACGGACGAGCGGGGCGATCTTCTCCGAAAATGCATTTCCGACGCCCAACAGCAGGCACTTCGGCGGCGGAAGGCGCTCGAGGAGAACCGGGAACTCGGGTGGTTCAGTTCCAGTACACTGGTGGGAACCGCCAAACTGTGAGGACGTCTTTACAAACCCTAAACCCAGACCCCCGGTGATTCAGTCAACCAGGACCGATACGGCAGCGAGCTAATTAAAGCGGGACGTCATCCTCGAAAGTAAATCGGGCCAGAGGTCCTCCAGCCGTGGCTTGAAAAAACCAAAGTGGCCGATACTCTCCACACCAACCTGTTCCGGATCAAGGTGGACCCGGTGAAGCCGGGCACCGGAGTATTCGCTCATCATCCTGTCCACGGCCTTGCGGTACCCCCAGATGTCGTCCTCGAAGCTATACGCCAGGATCGGGGCGGAGAACCGATCGTACCTCTCACGGCCATTCAGGGACTCGTCACCGAGAA
>JBDGPI010000242.1:15665-30645 GCA_042219765.1 Salsurabacterium abyssinicum (SeqCode) | reverse complement strand
ACGGCCGATCCTTCCTCGAGAGTATTTCCGGCCTGGTTTGACGTCGGACCCTTTTCGGTACCACTTGTCTGACCACCGGCTATGAATTCGCCTTTGAAGCCCTTCTGTTTGAGTTTTGACTTCAGAGTGGGTTTCATCTCATCGTTGAAGCCACTAAGGGCAATGGGTGTTGCTATCTGTTCAACACCACCGGGGTTGCTGGACGGGGTGGGCTGTCGATCGCCAAGGCGAAACATGTTTTCAATTGGGGTGACCCCGGCAAGTGATTCTTTGGCGAATGGCCAGGAGTAGGCAAGAGCACCAATTAACTTACCGTTGATGTAGATAGGACTTCCGCTCATACCCGACATGATTTTCGTGGTTTCCAGAAGGGGGTGCTGGGCTTTGATCAGAATCATGTCCTGGCCGGGCATAATATTCTCCAGGACACCGACCACTTTGACGTGAAACGTATCGATGGATTGATTGTAGAAAACCGTTTTACCGTATCCCGTCATGCCCTGTTTGACTTCGTCGGGCGATAGGGTTGCTGTATCCGGTAAGTCGGGAGCCGACGCCGTTGCTGGAGCGTTGGCGAGGATCAGTAAAAGCGACGCGGCAAAGGCAGCAAGTATCCAGTCGAACCTGAAAGAGAGAGCAGTGTTCTCAAGAGACTTCATTAATCCAACTCCGGTTTCTCGAGCGTATCACTGGTTTGTAACGTTTGAAAATGGTCGAGAATAGCCTGGGTGAATGCCTCAAGGTTATAGTTGTCGGGAACAACGGAGGCTGTTACACCGTAATTTTTCAGAGTACCCGCCGTGATGGGGCCAATGGCGGCACAATCAAGCTGTTGAAGCCAGTTCCGCGCCGTCTTTTCGTCCAGACATTCAAAGAGGTTTTCCACGGTGGATGAACTCGTGAACGTAATCATATCAGCACTGCGGCTTGAAAGAAGGTCCTTTAATTTGTCCTGAGTCTCAGGATCGGGGGGGTTGGCTTCATAGATCGAGAGTTCGGTAACCTGGTGTCCCTTTTCCTCGAGAGTGTCCGGTAAATAGGGTCTTGCATCCCCCGAGCGTGGCAGAAGAACGTTGGATGTTCCAGTAACACGGGAGAGAAATGTTTCAGCCAGGTCCTCAGCCCGGTGTTTGTCGGGGACGAGGTCGGCCTCAATTCCGATCTCGGCTAGCCGTTCGGCAGTGCCAGGTCCGATACAGGCGGCCTTCAGGGACCCAAGGATCCGCAAGTCGTAGGATGACCGATCGAGGGTTTCCACGAAGAATCTCACGGCGTTACGACTGGTGAAGATGAGCCAGTCAAACTGGTCAATCTGCTCGAAAGTCTCCGCCAGCGTGACCAGACCGGACTCGATTGGAGAAATATTAATTGTTGGGGCGGACATCGCTTCCGCTCCCAGGTCGGTTAGTCGATCGGTCAGTCGGTCGCTCTGGGACTCTGGACGGGTGACGATAATTTTTTGTCCGAAAAGCGGACGGTTTTCAAACCAGTTGAGGGATTGACGACAGTTGACCACGTCTCCAACGATAATAATCCCCGGTAAATAGGGTTTCTTGTTGTTAAGACCCTCCTTGAGATCACCCAATGTGGTGATCAGTGACTCCTGCCGGGGAGTCGCACCCCAGCCTATAACGGCGGCAGGGGTATCGGGGTCTCGGCCGGATTGAATCAAGCGGGAAGCAATATGGTCCGCTCGGGTGACCCCCATGAGAACGACAAGGGTTTCCATGACTGAGAGGGCTTTCCAGTTGTGCTGTTCGTCCTCGGCGTTTCGGTTGAAATGTCCCGTTATTACTCCGACGCTCGAGGAGTGATCTCGGTGAGTCAAGGGGATCCCAGCGGAGGCCGGTACCGCGGTCAAACTGCTGATACCGGGAATTATTTCGAAGTCCACGTCGTTGTCGGCAAGGTATTCGGTTTCTTCGCCCCCCCGGCCAAACAGGAAGGGATCACCGCCTTTCAGGCGGACAATTCGATCGTAGTTATGGCTGGCTTCGACGAGACGATTATTGATTTCTTCCTGGCTGGGACCGACTTTGCCCTTGCGCTTACCAACGTCGTGGACCACTGTGTCCTCGTCGCAGAAATCCTCAATGAGTTCATTCGGGCTCAGTTTGTCGTGAAAAATCACGTCGGCTTTCCTGAGTCGGTCGATCCCTTTTTCGGAAATCAGTTCGGGGTCACCGGGCCCGGCCCCAACGATTGAGACAAGTCCACTCATCGGTCGAGAAACGATCCGGCCCCGTCCGTCAGGAGCCTGTCGGCCAGTTGTTTACCGAGTGATTCAGCATCGTCTCGGGAGCCGCTGATAGTATCCTGGAGTTTGCGGTTACCGTCGGGTTCGAGTACGGAACCGGTCAGTTCGAGAGTTCCGTTCCGAAGGCGTCCGATAGCTCCGATAGGAGCCTGGCAGCCCCCTTCGAGCCGGCTGAGAAAAGATCGTTCGGCCCGACAGATAAACTCCGAGGGACGATGGCTGATTGCTTCGACGATTTCCTTAATTTTCGGTTTGTCCGCTCTGCACATGACGGCTAATGCTCCCTGGCCGGGAGCCGGTAACATCTCCGGTCGGCGGAGCATACGACCTTTCGGTGATAGCTCGAGTCGTTCAAGACCGGCGGCCGCCAGAACAATAGCGTCGTATTTGGTATCGTCGTCCTCGAGTTTGTCGATTCGTGTTGGAACGTTTCCACGGCAGGATTCAACGGAGATGTTGGAGTTGAGGTGCAGTAAGTTTGCACGGCGCCGAATACTGCTTGTTCCAATGACCGTTCCGCTCGGTAGGTTGCTAAGGTCGGATTCGAGGGAACCAATTAAAACGTCGAAAGGGGTGGCCCGGGGTGGAATTGCGGCCACTTCAAGCTGCTCGGGCGTTTCGGTAGGACAATCCTTGAGGCTGTGGATGACCAGATCGAAACGACCGTCCAGAAGCTTCTGGTCGAGCCGGCTGGTGAACACGCCCGTTTCGTCGAATTCGCCGGGGTCCGATTCGGTGTCCTTGTCTCCGGCAGCTTCCATTGTTTTAAGCTCCGCTCGGACGTTCTCCTGCTTTTCGAGAAGGTCGACCACGTTACCGGCCTGGTTTTGGGCAAGTTCGCTGTAACGGCTTCCGACGTTTAGAATCATCGTGGGTTTACACCTTCGTTACGGGAATTTGGGAAATGCGGGCGACAGGAACGAGGGACTTTAGCCGAGGCCGCTTTCGAGGTCGAACATTTCACGCACGGTGCTGAGTGAATCCGTCTCTTCCTCGATCGCCTTTTCTTTGATGACGTTTACGGGATCGTCCAGAAGCTTGTTCGTGATTCGGTGAGCCACCAGCTGGAGGTCACTTTTGTTTAATGACGTCTGTTGTTTGTCGAAGTGCTCGCGCAGTTCTTTTTCGACCAGCTGATAGACGTCCTGCTTCAGTTCTTTAATCAGGGGACCCATGTCCTGAGTCTTTATCCATTCCTCGTACTGCTGAACACCTTCCTGAACAATTTCCATGGCTTGATCCATGGCCTGTTTTCGGTATTCAAGGTTCTGCTGTCCGAGTTCCTCAAGACTGTCGATATCGTAAAGGTAGACGTTATCGTGAGTCCGCACATCCTCGTCGACGTCCCGGGGAACGGCAATATCAATGATGAAAATCGGCTTGGTGCCCCTCTCGGCAAAGGCTTTTTCGAGGTGGGACCGGTGAATAATGGGCTCTTCGGAGCCAGTGGATGAAATCAAAACGTCTGTTTCGTCAAAAAGGTCCTCGAGGTCGTCCAGGGGATGTGCGCTACCGTCGTACTTCTCCGCGAGCTCCTCGGCTTTGTCCAGGGTCCGGTTGGCGACTTTCACGGACGAGATACCTTCGTCCGTGAGGTGATCAAGGCATTGCTTACTCATGTCACCACCACCGACAACGAGGGCGGAGTGACCGCTTAAATCCCCGAATATTTGTGAAGCCAGGGCCACGGCACAGGAGCCAACGGACGTCGGTAACCGGTGAATGTGCGTTTCGTTGCGGATACGCTTGGCAATGCGGAACGATTCCTGAAAAAGCTGGTGCAGAAACTTGCCACAGAAACCGCCTTCCCGAGCAATATCGTAGGCGGTCTTGACCTGTCCCAGGATTTCCGTTTCACCAATAACCATCGAATTTAAACTGCCGGCGACCTCAAAACAGTGTTCGACTGCGCGGAGGTCGTCGTGTTCGTACAGGTAAGGGTCTATTTCCTCAACGGGCACGTCCTTGAACTCACAGAGGACCTCGACGGCGTCGATTGGATTTTGCAGCTTGTTGCCCGGTAAGAAGTAAAGTTCCGTTCGGTTGCAGGTGGATAGCAGCACGGCCTCCTTGATTAGCTCGGCCCGGTCAAGCTGACGCAGGACGGGGTGGATTTCCTCCCTGTCAAAGGCCAGTTTCTCCCGCACGTCAACGGGTGCTGTCTTATGGTTGAGGCCGGTTGCCTGCAGTTTCAATGGTCTGGGGTACCTCCGGGCCGTCTGTCACATGAAGTGATGCATCTGTGTTAAGAAGTTCATACTCAGAAAGAGAATACCGATAAAGACAAATCCAGAAATCGCTAAATACGCAATACGTCGATTTGTGAAGAGGGCGCGCCGTCTGATGAAAAGTATTGTACCATAGATTACGCCTGTGAATATCGCTCCAAGTACGTTCGGGTCGAGGAACCAGAACGTGCCCAGTGTTCCCTTCAGACTTCCGGACAGGAACGCCAGCAAAATTCCGCTTAGTAAGGACCCAAGACCAATCCAGATTGACTGCTGGAGGGCTCCATCGAGGTCCTCGAGGGACGGCAGCATGAAGAAGAATCCATCGACGGATTTGGCCCGCAACTGGTGTTCGGACCGCAGGTAGCCCACGGCCATCAAAAATGTGACGGTGAAGGAACCGTAGGCAACGACAATGAAGAAAATATGAATCCAGAATGGGGTGTTCTTCGTGACCTCGGATTGGGTGCTAAACGAATCGGCCGAAAGCTGGTAAAAGGACAGACTTAAAAAGAGCAGGGCGACCGGTAGCACCAGGCTTCCCATTGATTTGAGTGAATTGAAACGGGTTAACAGCAAAAAGACCGCAAGAATTGACCAGCTGTAGAGTCCAAAAATTTCGGCACGGCTCGTCAGGGGCTGGTGGTCCGTAAGGAATCCGGGCAAGATTAGAAACAGACTTAACAGCAGCAGGCCGGCCAGGGATTCTAACAGCAGTCGCCGCCCCTCAAATTTGGACTTTCGGTAAAGGCACAGCAGAAAATGGACCCAGTTCCAGACAAGAACCGCACTTGCCGAGTACAGGGTTAGGTTTATGGCCAGCATAATTCGAACTCCAATCCCGAATTGAGGATGCTTAAGAGCCGTTCATTTTATCAAAATACTTGATGACCAATACCTCAAGGGAATCATTGGTGAACTCAGGGTCCTTGATCAAGTAGATCCTGGATGATGGGGATAGACTCCAGTTGTTCGTCAGTCAGACGGTCCCGGTCAAGGCCCTCCGGCCTCGGAAGTGGTGCCTCAATCGACCGGGTTTTCTCCGGGGAACTGTACCCCGAAAGGGATAAATCCTGTTCTCCCGCCGGGATTCGGCCTGGTTCCAGCTCCTGGACGGGATGGATGGTGGTCAGGATAGGTACGTCCGCTGGAACAAGACCGTATTCGACCAGGATCGCGAACTCAAGATCGCTGTAGCCGCCACCTTTTCCGAGGCGGTGTCCTTCGGGATCCACGGCCACGGCGCCCGTTACAATCAGGTCGACGGAGTTCATCTCGGAAGGGTGTATCGGTTGACCGTGCTGGGTTGCTCCCTTGATGCTTGACCAGTCGGAGGGATCACCCGACATTCCGTCGGGATCCAGTTCGAGGAAACATTTGCGATCCCGGAGTTTCGGAACGGCCATGTATAAAATTTTCCCGGCCTCCAGGGCACGTTCACGCACAGGAGTTTGTGGTGAGTCGGGATTTATCTTAATGGCACTGGCCGACTGGAATTCCTCCGTCTGGGTTAATCGGTCGGCCGCCTCGGATCGTCCCTTGAAGTTTGGGATTCGACCCTGAGCTCCCGGAAACCGATCGTCCCCGGTCTCCTCGAGCGTCTCCCAAACCTCCTCCCGGAGTTTCTGCTTGGGTTCGACCATTGGAAGATCAGAAACAGGAGAAAATTACTTGCGCCAGGGCCTAGTCCTGGTACTGCGAGGTCTCGAGATCAACCGTGTTTTCGTCCTTGAAGCTGACACCTTCGTCTTCGAGCCGGGTGCGTTGTTCCTCGGGTCCACCAACTGCCGACTCGTGCAGGCTACCGTCCGAACCGACCACCCGCCAGCAGGGGTAATCGGCGGCGACCTCCTTTTTCATTGCACTACCGGCGGCCCGGGCGGCACCGGAGCTACCCGCCATGGAAGCGATTTGTCCGTAAGTCACCACTTTGCCCTCGGGAACGTCTTCGAGAGCCGAAAAAAGTCGTTCCTGAAAATCCGTAAGGTCGGACACAGTCTGTCACCTCATTAGACGTTAGAGTAAATGTGTTATTTTGAATGAAACAATTTATTGCAGCAATCGGAGGTTCGGATGGTAATTATGTCAGAAGCGGAGTCGACTATCGACCTTGAGGATAAAACAAGGGTCGGACTCAAACTTCTCGGGGGTGGAGTCCCTAACGTAGCGTTCCAGTTTGGAGTTACGGATGCGTTGATGGAATGGGGGTTTACCATATCGAATGGTTGTCTCACGGAGGGCGAGGAGCGTGAGTACGGACCTACCACCCTGAATCCCGTGATTGGCTCGAGTTCAGGGTCATTTGCTTCTCTTTGCCTTTCCCAGGGCTAAGGTATTGAGGACCTTCTGGGGGACTCGAAACGGATTGAACCGATCAGTGAGGACATTATCAAGAATCCACTTGAGACGGGAGTCCTGTCGCTTCTTAAACGGTTGTTTGCCTCACGCCAGAAGTACACACGGTTGAAGAAACTCGTGAAAAGTAACCCCTCCGTCTACGAACACATCGTCAACACCTATTACCCTATCTGGTCAATGGATAGCCTGCGACAATACCTCCGGGACGAGATCCTGAACGGATGCGACTTCGAAAACACTCCGGCTCGAACTTTATGTCTTAGCGGTAACACTGGAGCAGAGAATGACCCTTATTTTTGGCGAGAGGGAATCCCGGATGCAACCCGAGGACGATTACAAATTTCAGGACGGTATACCACCCTGGGATGCCGCAGTTGGATCGATGAGTCTTCCGCCCTACTACGAACCCTACAAAATAAATGATCCTCCTGAGGAAGTGGCTCCCGTTGACGGTGAGAGTATTGTCCTGATTGACGGGGAAACCCGTGATCCTTTCAGCACCGACGCGGCGATGGATTCAGGAGTCGACCTGGTCTTTGTCTCATCCTTTTACCGGGTTCACGAATACACCCCTGACCTGGGTCACATCAGTGATTATGGAACAGTTCCTGTCATGTTTCAGGAACGTGCACAGGCCCGTGACGCTAACAAACACAATTCAATCGAAAATCGAAAGCGCCGCAAGGACGCGCTCAAGGAATATAAGACCGAATTACGGAAAGTCTACGACGACCCTGAAATCATTAATGAAAAAATGAAGCGAATGGAGGATGTTCTGGGAATGCGGCAGGACGTGGACGTCGTTGAGATTCAGGCCCAGGACTACCTGAGTGATGTGCTGACCTACCCTTATTGGGATCCGTTCAGCCTGAATCGTGACGTTCTGGAATTCCAGTACGACGCCGGGTATTCCGTTGCCAATTCAGCCCTCGAGGAGTCCGTTCCACGGGTAGACTGAATTATTCAGTCGACGAAAGGGACGACGTCATTCACTTATTGGGCCCCTGATTGTTTCTGGGAGTAACCGAAAAAAGTGTTTCAAACGTTTCGGTCGCGGGTGGATTGTGCCACTCCAATGGGCCGTCGAGTTTTCCCAGCGGCTGACCGGAGGGGGTTATGAGCCAAGACTCCGGTAGCCCTGTCATTCCGTACCGTCTGGCCAGTTTTCCCTCGGAGTCCATAAGAACCGGTAGCGTGAAACCGTACTCTTCCTTGAATCGACGAATTGTCTCCTTTGTCTGTTCCACGTTGATCGTCAGGACTTTAAGTTTCTTCGGGAACTGGTCCTGGAGTTTATCCAGCGAGGGCATTTCCATCCGGCAGGGAGGACACCAGGTGGCCCAGAAGTTAATCAAGACCCATCGTCCGCTGTAGGTTCCAAGACGGGTACGTCCTCCTTCGAGGGTTTTCAAGGAAAAGGAAAGCGTGTTGTTTCGCAAAGATGCCGGGTAGAAGCCAAGGCTTCTCAAAGCGTTCCTATGGTTTGAGGGTAACCGGCGCCAGGCTGTGCTTTCTTTTCTAACTGGCGACGTTGCTGAGCTGCGCTCTTCAAGAGTATCCTGAAAGTCGGATTTTGATTTCTTGAGGTTACTAACGTGTTCAAGTTCCTGTACGAAGGGATATCCGACCAGTCCCATAAGTACTATAATTCCCACAAACACGTACAATCGTCTCACTTATGATCACCTGGACGGGTCGCCGTAGAACAACCGGGAATTGATATCAAACACTGTTGACCGTCTACTTTAGATTCAGACCGGCCCGTAACTTTGTTTGCTTTTGAGGTTAATTTGTCTTCAATGGAGACATGGTTAATCCGACCATCAGGCCGGCCCGTGTAGTTATACACTGATCGACGTTGTTTTTGAGTTGATTGAGCTGGGGAGGCCCCATTCAACACTACAAATGTTTCATAGTCTATCATGCCTAAAATCGAAATCATAAAGACGGAGGCCAACCGATGAGTTCTAACGATGATTTAATGCTCGGGTTTCACGCATCGATTTCGGGGGGACTGGGCAATGTTCCCGACCGTATTAAAACGCTGGACTGCCCAACGGGACAAATTTTTACGTCCAACAACCGCCAGTGGGCGATCAGGGATCTGCGAGAAGGCGAAGCTGAAGCATTTAAAACAGGGTGTGGTGAACTTTCCGGAGGCGTCACTGCCCACGCCTGTTATTTAATTAATCTTGCGAAGAGCGACCAGGACCCCTGGGAAAAGTCCGTTCGGACGCTCGTAAAAGAACTCGACCGGGCTGAGGAACTTGATATCCCCTACCTTGTCTTGCACCCGGGGTCCCACGTCGGAAACGGTGAGGAGGACGGCATTAAGCGAATTGGCGAGGCCCTAAACAAGACACTGGAGGACTCTTCGTCCCAGGAAGCATCAATTCTTCTCGAAACCATGGCAGGACAGGGCACGGGCCTGGGGTATCGGCTGGAACAGCTGGTGGCCATGGAGGAACTGGTGGATCACGATGACCGGATTCACTACTGTGTCGATACCTGTCACATGCACGCCGGAGGGTACGATCTGAGTACCGAAGCAGGCTACGAGGATTCCATGCAACGGGTCGAGGATGTTCTCGGACTCGATAACGTGAAAGTCCTTCACCTGAACGATTCGGAGGCCGATCACGATAGCCGCGTCGATCGCCACGAGAACATCGGCGAAGGAACGATTGGTGAGGAAGGGTTCCGGGCGTTGATGAACGACGACCGCTGGACCGGTGTGCCAAAAATTTTGGAAACTCCGGTGGACGATGACTGGGAGGAGGATTACGGCCACAACCTGAAGACGCTCCGGAGTTACGTCGATTGAGACACCAATTAACGCTTGAATCGCACGAACCAATCGATCAACGAACCGTTGTGCCTCAAACAGCAACCAGTTCCCTACCGTATAAATCCGTGACGAACCCCTGCGTAGCCAACCTGAGAATAAAGGAAGACATCTCAAAATATTTTGAGATGTCTAATGGTCGGTTGGGGTTCGCAGTTGCGGTTCGATGTGGGAACGCTTGCACTGGCGAGGATCAGTTCAATTAATGGATGGGTTCGAGATGTCTCAGAGCATCATTAGATGGTTTATATGATTTCAGGTTGATGTCGCGGATTGATGGCATGATTTGGGTTTTTCACGCGAAATGTCAGTCTACGGTCAAAAAAATTTTTAGCGTCGGGAGCAACCTCAACCGTGAGTGAATCACGCCCTGAAAGGACTGCTGAATCACTCTCAATTCCGGTCTCGCACGGGTGTCTCGAGGCGCTCTGGGATGAGCCGGATCCGGCCGTTAGGGCCGGTGCTGTTCTGTGTCACCCCCACCCTCAGTACGGGGGGACCATGCATACGAAGGCGATGTACTACGCGGCCCGGGTGCCGACGGCTGTGAGTGTGATGCCGACCATGACGGCGGTGACGGAGAACGTCAGGATGTTCGGGATGCACTTGATCACCTGAAAGACCGGGTAACCGACCGTCCGCTTCTCCTGGGAGGATTCTCCTTTGGCTCCGTCGTGGGTTTATCCGTGGCCAGGGATGACTCGGAGTTAAGTGGCCTGATTGGCATGGGGTTGCCCGTTACTCTGGCGGACGTTAGTTTTCTCAACGATGAACAACGACCGTTGTTGTTGCTTCAGGGGGAGAACGATCAGTTTGGACCAATTGGACAGCTGAAGGAAGTCCTTGATACCACCCGCAAAAACGTTGACCTGAGGGTGATCGAGGGAACCGAACACTTGTTTAACGGCAAATTTGACGTTCTGCAGGAGGAAATCAGGGATTACTTTCAGCAGGCCCCGGGGAAGGAGTACCTAGAGTAAATTTTGAGCCCCAGGGTTAGCGAAATTCACTCGAGTAGCTAGCGCCTCATACTGACCTCGCCTGTTTTAAGTCCCACCAGGTAGAACGACCAGGCTCCAAGCAACAGGAGTAAACCGGCAAACATCCAGGTGATGGCCCAGGGTTCAGTACTGGCTCCGCTTCCCCGGAGAAAGATTCCACCGTAAAGACTTCCAACGAACGCTCCGAGGTACTGGCTCATGTTAAAGATTCCCATTGCCGTTCCTCGGTCGTTTTCGCCGGATAGCTGTGTTACGAGTGAGGGTAAAATCGCTTCAATAAGACTGAAGCCTATAAAATAGAGTGTGAGCCCGAGCAAAAGGCCATCAAGCCGGTTGCCTGCCAGGGGGAACACCACCAGGCTCAACCCGACAATGGCCACGGAGGCAAAAAGGGTCAGACGAATTTTGCCTTTTCGTTCGGCAACAAAGATCGTGGGAAACATAACAATACCACTGACCAGAAGAACCATCAGGTAGACCAGCCATTCTTTTTCGCCGAGTATGGTCGAAGCAAGGAAGAATGGAATTACCACGAAAAGCGCGCGGAGGGTCGCGTTAGCCGTGAAGACACCGGTGTTGAGGCGCCAGAGTGAGTCGTCTTTGAGAACGCCCTTAAGCCGGGACAAAGATAACCCTTCGGAGTCGCTGCGGAATTTGTCGGGGGTCGGGACGAGGTAAAGCACGGCCGGGACGGCAAGGAGCGATAGGACACCGATGATGACAAACAGTGAAGGAACTGACCAGTAGGAGGAAATCAGGGGCCCGAAGACGAAACCAATTCCAAGTGCCAGGCCAACGGACCCTCCAATCATGGCCATGGCCCGGGTCCTGACGGAGTCACGAGTAAGGTCGGCGAGAAGTGCCACAACAACGGATCCGATTGCACCGGCTCCCTGAATGCAGAACCCAAGGATAAGGGTGATTATACTGCTCGCGACTGCTGCTATAGCACTGCCGGTTGCGAACAGCAGCAGACCGACTACGATAATCGGTTTCCGCCCAATGTGATCACTGAGCCAGCCGAAGGGGACCTGGAAGAGAGTCTGGGTAAGGGGAAAGGCTCCGACTGCAAGTCCAATAAGAATTGGTCTTGCTCCCTCCAGTGAGCTGGCGTAGGGGCTTAAAATCGGAAGAACCAGAAATAAGCCGAGCATCCGCAGAAAAAAGACGCCACAGAGCCCCCCTATGGATCGCCACTCACCCGGTGTTAGCGATGGTGAGGATTGACTCATCCGACGACGAGAACGTAGCCGAACACAACGGCGGCCAGGCTCGAGGCCTGAAGCCCAAAACGGGCCCAATCGGACTGTTTGTTGGCCAGGTGAAACCCGACGATCGCCAGGATCATCAATACGGGGTGGGTGTGGTTGAACGTCGGCCAGAACTGATAGAGGAGGACGAAACCGAGCAAGGCCTGAAGATCCACGAGCCCGACAACGGCTTTGGATTTAATTTCGGACCAACGAGCCTGTTCAACCCCTTTAACTGATTCAACCAGGGTCCAGGTGACCTCGAGAAGTAATAGTAGAAGTAAAATATGTCCGTACATCTGGTGAATGGGAAAAAAACTCATTCTTATTCAAACTCCTTCCTAAAAGGACTTCGGTATAGATGGGTTGCTGAATCCGGTTAGAACTCTTACAAGGTACCTCGCAGGACCCAAGATTTTCCCACAGATTTTTGTTTAGCGTAAGGGTGTATCTATCGAATTGTATCTATCGAATTAACACGAAGTTTTGCTGAAATCGTAATCGGGGAATTCATCCAGGTTGAATTGCACCTCATAATCACTCCTTCGAGATGTCATAGTCGAGGACTGTCGATAAACGACCAGAAAACCTCTCGGCGGGCTGATCCAGGGGCTGAGGCGAGGAAGTTAGTGCCGGTTCAAAATTGATTTATCCACAGAACCCAATACGTAATTCCGTTCCAGGATTGAGTCAACCATTGCAACTCTCTTGAGTTATTCAGGGAGGTGTAATCCCACTTCAATGAATGTTGTCGGTCCCGAGAGGGGGCACGACCAGGGGGATTGAGCAGTCCTTGCAATTGAGTGTACGGTCAGGGAATCGGTTTTTAATTCGATTTAGCCAGTGAACGCATCATGCCTGAGATAATGTCAACAAGAATAACCAGCAAGAAGTAACAGATGAGGTATAGCGTCACCTCAGTGTAGTGAAACCAGTTCATGCTCAGCCGGAATTGTTTTCCCAGCCCCCCAGCACTGACAAACCCGACGACAATGGTTGTTCTAATAATTTCCTCCCACCGGTAGAGGAGGTAAGTGAGAAACTGTGGCATGACCTCGGGCAGGATACCGTAGAAAAGAATCTGGAAGAGACCGGCTCCGCTGCTGCGCAGTGACCGGATGGGACGGGGATCAAGATCCTCCACAATTTCGGAGCAGAGCTTCCCCAGTATTCCGTAGTTGTGAACGGCCAGTGCGAGTGCGCCCGGGAGTATCCCCGGGTTGAAGACCAGGATGATCAGCATGGCCCAGAAAAGCTCGGGAACACCCCTGGCGATCATGTAACTCGTACGGATCACACCGAAGAGGAGTTTTCCGGGAAGTGTTGCTTTCAGTGAAAGCGTACCGTCGGCAGTTTTCCTGGCTCCGAGAATAACGGTCAGAAGCATACCAAGGCCGGCCAGGCCGATGGCGAGGACACTCATTTTGAGTGTTTGAAGACTGAGGGTCAGCGCTTGCTGCCACTGTGTCCAGTCCGTGTAGGCAGGGGTATCCGTCTGGCTGCCCAGTAATGACCCAAAGAACTCGTAAGCGTTGTCGAGGTTTCTTGCGGAGAATGTATCCATGAACTCTCCTGCGTGAATCCAGAGGACGTAACTCCAGGAGCTTGCGAGAAGTAAAAGTAGGATCAGACCGGAAATTTTGAGTTTTATGTCCGGTGAAATTGCATCCCGCCGGGGTAGTGGGATCGGCAAATCGATTAAGGGGATATTACGGGTCTTCACTGGGTGAGGGCCTTCCGGGTTTCGCTGCTCCAGATATTAATCACCAGAATTAAGGCAATGAGCATGTAGATAAAGGTCCACGTTTCGGAGAAGTGGAGATCGTCCAGCGAAATCTGTATCTGGTAGCCAATACCGCCTAATCCAACGAAACTCATGATAGCGGCCGAGCGCACGGAACACTCAAACCGGTAGAGCGTATAACTCACGATATCGGCAAGAGCATGAGGAAGTCGACCGTAGAGGAATGTCTGCAATGGGTTGGCACCGGACGATTGCAAAACCTGCAGCGGTTCCTCCGGAACGTCATTAAGGAGGTCGGCCATAATTCGGCCCAGGATGCCCGCGTACGGAATCATAATAGCCATGATGGCCGCCAGCGGGGAGAGCCCAAGTGCCGCGACAAACAACCAGGCCCAGACCAGTTCATGTATGGAACGCATAAAACTCAACAGCGGTCTGAAGAAACCAGTTGCCAGCCAGGCATTGCCGCTTTGCTGAAATGTTACGCCGGAGGCGAGTACACCCAGGGGGACTCCGATAAGTACGGCCAGGGTCATACCGCATGTGGCGTAGGCCAGTGTCTTCCAGCTTGCGTGGAGTCCGATTAGAAGTATTTCCGGCGAAACATCCGGGGTTACCATTGCTTTCGTGAGTTGAACTAAGGTCTGGTATCCGCCGGAATGAACGAGTGACGAACCCCATGGAACACCGGTAAGACTCCAGACGAAGGCTCCCCCTAAAAGCAGGGTTATTAGTAACGAGTGGTTATTGCGCGGCGAATTTTTCATCGGTGGGGTCATCCTCGAGTTCGTAGAGGGACTGAAGATCCGGGTCGTCAATTTTCATGGATGGTCTATCGAGCTGAACCGAACCATCACGAAGTCCTATGATTCGAGGAAAAAACTCGAGTGCCAGATCCACCGAATGAAGGCTGACGACCAGAGTGATTCCCTCCTCGTCGGCAATTTTGACCAGGGTTCCCAGAAGGCTCCGGGCCCGGGCGGGATCAACGGAAGCTACCGGTTCGTCCGCCAGAATGGCGCGGGGTTGCTGAACGAGTAAACGAGCCAGAGCGACCCGTTGCTGTTCGCCCCCCGATAGATGGGCCGTTTTGTCGTTGGCTTTGTCCCGGATGCCAAGCCGATCAAGGGCTTCGTAGGCCTCCTTGCGCTGCTGGGGGATGATCAGCGAGAGAAGCGAGCGAAAAAACCCCCACTCACCGAGATTACCGGCCAGGACATTGTGGATGACTGCCAGCTGGTCCACCAGGTCGAACTGTTGATGCATAACACCAACCAGCTGGGACAACTCCCGGCCG
>JBDGPI010000242.1:10528-15655 GCA_042219765.1 Salsurabacterium abyssinicum (SeqCode) | reverse complement strand
GAAAGTGTACTGATGTCGTTGCCGTCGAGCAGAATTCTGCCCTCATCCGGCTGAACCAGTCCACCAAAGGAATGTAGCAGAGTTGTTTTGCCGGCGCCGCTTGGACCAATGATGGCGGCGTGTTCACCGGATTCAAATTCCAGTGAAACGTCACTGAGCGCTGTTTCGTTCTCGAAGTGTTTCGATAGATGTTCACTTTTGAGCATGGTTATTGAATGATCCCGATGGTTTTGGCCGTTTCAAGGATAGGCTTGTAATTTTCGTTTTTCGTTTCCACGAAACCGTCGGCGGAGAATAATTCGAGGACTCGCCGTTGATCGGGACTGTTGTTGTCCAGTTTCAGAAGCGCCTTCTTTACGGACCTAACCGTACCATTGCCGAAACGTTCGTTGACGTCTCCGTGGATAGTCCAGTTGTAGTCGTAGTACGGTGGAGTTGTGTAGAAGACTTCCACCGTACTGGTGTCAACCTGATTCTCCCTGACGGCTCGTTTCCAGACGGATTCATTGAGTGCGCCCGCCTGGTAAGCACCGGATTCCACCAGCTTCCAGGTTTTGTCGTGGGAACCGGAGTAGTTAGGTTCCGCTCCAAGGTCCTTCTCGGGGTTGATCCCGGCCTGCCGCATGTAGAAACGGGGCATGAGATGTCCAGAGGTTGAGTTTTCGTCGCCGAATGTAAAGGTAAGACCCTTCAGATCACTGAGTGACGTTACGTTTAGATCGCTTCGTACGATGAACTTCGAGTGAAATTTACGATCCTTCGGTCGTTGAGCGATGGCTTTTGATCCCGGGACGGCCCGACGGGCCTGTACCCCGGTCAGACCACCAAACCAACCCAGGTGAACGTCCCCGCGCTTGAAGGCAGTTACCAGGGCCGCGTAGTCGTTCGAGGGGACGTATTTGACGTTGAGTTCAGTTTCGGTCTCCAGGTAGTCGGTGAAGCGCTTAAAGCGACGGTTTAGTTCCGAGACTTTCTGGTCCGGGATGGCTCCAACGACAAATTCAGGCGGCGCTTCGGAGTCCTGGCCGGAACATCCGCCAATCCATACTAAAAGGCTAAGGGTTAGAAGAACCGTTAGTGTTCGATGGCGATACATCATTGAATTTTAGCCCCCTATGAAATTTAGTTAATCGAATAAGTTTCTCATTGTGACCTCTGGCAAGACAAATTCATAAAAGCTATTGGATTATTTTTTGGATAGTTTTTATCAATGGACCGGCCGACGTTTCCGATGAACCGGCCAAATGGTGGTCGAAACTGTTTAAACGTGCTTCTTCCTGATTAAGCGGACGAAATGAAAAATTGAATCAGTCTAAGAATATGCTAGTATGGGTACTGGCTATATAACGTATTGAAATCCGATAAAAGGAGTGACCAACTTAGTGCAACGACCGAATACGCCAGTGTTTATTGCCCTTTTACTGATCGTCACCGCTGCTCTGACTCCCTCGACAACCTTTGCTGACTCCAATTTGACATTAAAGTCAAGTCCAAGTAACGCTACCGTTAGCCTCGGACAAAATCAGCTCGGGACAACTCCTCTCTCCGTTACGCTCGAACCGGGGCCCTCGAATCTGTCACTCTCCCTTGGGGACCTATCGGTCTCGAGTAGTTTGAAGCTCCAGGGGGATTTGACGCTGACAGTCAACCTGGATTCAACACAGCAAGACCCTCCATACAGGGTGTTGCTTCTTTCCAAGCCCCGGAATGCGACAGTCAAAGTTGATGGTAAAGACCGTGGGCGTGCTCCCTGGACCGGGCGACTGAAACCCGGCAAACATACTTTCGAGGTCTACAAGAAGGGTTACAGACTCTGGACAGCCGAAATTAACGTGCGGAGTGCCCTTTCTCTCAGGGCAGTCTTAAAATCACCCGATCGGAAGGACGATCTGGTTTCTCCTGAGGAGACCAACGAAGACCAACCACGGACGGATCGTAGGGTGAATCGAGTAAGTGCAGCCTCCGGTCAATCCGTAAAGCCATTGGAGGACGACGTGCGTCTTGTTCTTCCCGTCGAGGAACAACATCAACACAGTCTCGAGCAACTGGTCAAGAAGAGTTCGGGCAGGAAAACTGTGAAAACCACTCAACAAGATACACCGGCGGCGACGAAGCAAACCGACACGGAACCGGTTCAAAAGAGTACCATGACCGAGGAAGACCTTGATACGGCGGCACAGAAATCTGATACGTTGGGTCAGGTGAATGAATTCGAGAAAACGAAAGAGCCTCCCCCAAATTTTCTCTTCAAAGTACTGTCTCAGCCTGATTCCTCAGTCGTGTTCATTAATGGTGAAAGACACGGAGTGACCCCCTACACCCTCGAGGACGTCTCCCCGGGTACTTACACTATCAAGCTAACTCGTGATGGTTACGGGGACTGGAAAGAAACCTTCTACCTCAACGAGCCGACCAGATTAAACATTCAACTCAAGCCCGAGCGAGCCTACTTGCACGTCCGTCCAGAGCCTGCGGGTATGAAGCTCAACGTTGGACAGTCGGAATTCAATTTGAACGGTCCTCAGAACTTTCAGGTTCAGCCCGGTAAGTACAAGGTTTCTGCTACGGCCCCTGGTTATGAATCGTACGACACAACTCTGGCACTTAAGGGGGGTTCAACCAGTAAACTCCGGATCAACCTGAAGCGGGAACCCAAGCTCTGGGAGTACCCATCGACCCGGGATGTCTTTCTCAGGATGGCCAGGAGTCACCTGAAGGATCTGGTTGCTGATTTAGGAGTGGGTTCCTCAAGCCGCCTGGCGGTTATACCCCTCCACCAGGATTGGGCCCACCAGCTCATTGGTGAAGTATTTACTGTTGTGTTGAACGAAAATGGGGTTGCGGTGGTTGACGAGCCTCAGTCCCGCAAGGGCAAGAAGAAACTCGATCGGGAGTTGAAGTTCTATCTCGTGGAAATGGACGTGAATTATGAGCCGGCTGGACGGGAGTCAGGTGTGAAGTGGATCAAACGTCACTTTGATTTGAAACTCCATGCCAAGCTAATTGATCACGAAAACGGTGAAGTTCATGCCAGTCAATTTTTCCACCGTAGTTCCAGGGACAAAATTCCGGCTAAGTTCAAGTCGAAACTCAGCAAACCCTATCAACCGCCCGAGACGGAACCACCAATAAAGTAAGGTTCAGGTTTCGGTTAGCTCCTGGCTTGACTTAATTAAGGGCTGTTCGTTTTGTTTGGCTTCGTAAAGTGCCAGCCGGGCCTGCTTCAATAATTCTTCGGGGGTTCCCCCGTCCTCGGGGTACTTTGCGATGCCTCCATCCAGACGAATGGAAATCTCCCGTTCCCCAATGGTGAAGAACGGTTCGTCGATCATTTCAATGAACCGCTCTCCCGCCCGGACGGCTCCTTCCGGTTCCGTATTGGGAAAAAGTACCCCGAACTGATGGTTTTCAAAGCGGCAGGCCGTGTCTATGACCCGAAATATGGTATTGACGTTGTGGGATAGTTTTCGTAGAAGTTCCTTGAGGATTGAGGCCCCGAATTCTTCCTGGATCCGGTTAATTTCCTCGACTTCGAACAGGAGCAGCGAAAAGGTATAACCGTAGCGATCACCTCGTTCAACTTCCTCCTCAAGCCGGGCGCTAAAGAATTCCTCCGTCTTAAGGTCCGTTATGCTATCCCAGATCTTTCGCCGTTCCTGGTTAAAATTGACTTTCACGAGAGAAAATATCAGTGTCGACGTTATATTGAGCATTTTGATTTTTACTTTCTCCGTTTCCGTTAAATTTCCCATTGAGAACGGAGTTTCGTACGCAGTGATAAGACCAACTTGAGTTTCGGTGGTATTCAAGGGGAGGAACAGGTGGTTTCGGTTGCTTTCGTCGGATGGTTCCAGGGCGTAGTAACTGTCACCCATTCCAAGTTCTCGTAGTTGATCCCTGGGATAAAACTGACGTTCGGGGTTGTCTTCCGTGTCGAAGCCTAACTTGGCCCGTAACTGGTAGTGGTTTTCATCCTTCTGGTAGTAGCCAAGTTCACGGCAGTCAAGAGCGTCCCCGAGTATGTCGAGGATAGCGGTCGAGGCGTCCTCGAACGTCTCGGATTCGTTTACTGCGTTGAAAAGGAGAAGTAAATTTTCACTGACAGTGTCACCCAGGGAATAATCCTCGATCATGACATTGATTTTAAAGAGGTCGGATATAAGGTCGCTGTAGTTTTGTAACAATTCCGGAACGTTGCCGGATCCTTCAAGTGCTCCGAACCAGGTTTCCTTCGTCTGTATCTGTTGCAGGAAAAAACTATCGCTGCAGAGACCCTGGTCACGGAATTGCAGTGCGCTGACTTCAATGTCGCCGGGGGGATGTGCGTCACCGTGTAGCAGGTTTGGATTGGCCTTGTGGTTTTCTTTGTAAGGGAGGTTCTCCAGGGGGGAGGGCTGGTAAAAAATCAGGATCTCCCGATCAATGGTTTGCTTGAGCCAGTCCCTGAACGATGAATAAAACCCCTCAATATCACCGGGGTGCTTGAGTGAAATCCGTAAAAGCTCGGCAATCTCGTTCTCCATGGTGTATCCTCTCGGTTCAGGGTTACAATAACACTTTGATGACAAGGTAATCAGTGATGGCGTAACGATGTCCCACTTGCTTTCGGACGTAAGTCCACTCAACAGTCATTTCTTGTACCAATGTCTTAGACACCGTCAATCGCAGACCGGAAGGAGATAGTTTAATGGTTGAATTTCGCTACGCGGATGAGGAAACCGTTACCGAAACCGTGAAAAGCTCCGAAGAAGAGAGCGCTGAATTTGTAGAAGCCCTTGGGTCATTTCGTAAGGGTGTGAAGAAAATTTGGCCCGGCAGTGGGGTCAGTGCGGATGAACTCGATGACCTCGAGGCGGCTCTGTTGCGGAGTGACGTTAGTATGGAAACCGTGGAAAAGATCCTGGATCCACTACGGGAGAACCCGGATATAGACTCCGCCGAGGATTATATTCGCGATAGTGTCAAGTCAATCTTCGAGAAGGCTGGATCCCGTGCGCTGATCAAGGCTCGCTCGGGCCCCTCCATTTATTTCTTCAACGGGGTTAATGGAAGTGGTAAGACGACGAGCATGGCCAAACTGGCGGACCTTCTTCAGCCCGAACACGATATTCTATTTGCGGCCGGCGA
>JBDGPI010000242.1:0-10518 GCA_042219765.1 Salsurabacterium abyssinicum (SeqCode) | reverse complement strand
CCGTTCGGTGATGCTGGCCGCCGGCGACACCTTCCGCGCGGCGGCGATTGATCAGCTCAAACAGTGGGGGGACCGTCTCGGCATCGATGTAATCGCGCACGAGAAAGGTGGTGACCCATCGGCGGTAGTCTTCGACGCCGTCGATGCCGCGAGAAACCGTGACGTTGATTTTCTGTTTATTGATACGGCGGGACGACTGCATACACGGGCCGACCTCATGCTTCAGCTCAAAAAAATGATTGAAATTACCGAAGAGAAGATTGAGGATGCACCGCACGAGTCGTTACTGGTCCTCGACGCGTCCACCGGTCAGAATGGATTGCGTCAGACCAAGAAGTTCGCCAAGGAACTTCCCGTGACCGGCCTGACCCTCACAAAAATGGATAGTACCGCCAAAGGAGGGATTGCCCTCACCGTGGCGGATCGTCTCGAGCAAGCCGTCAAACTCGTCGGGACGGGCGAGGACCTGGGGGACATCGTCGAGTTTAATCCTGAAATTTATTGCGACAGTATTCTAAAACGAACTTCCACTGCTGGATGATCGTTCAGCTTTCCTGGCCTCCGTTGATGGAAACTGAGAACTCGGTTGTTTGGAAAGCTCTGGATCACCCCCCCGCTCCAGTGCTGATAGTCTCCCCATAACAGGTGGTCTGTAAAAGACAGGGTTAATTTAGTCGTAAGGGCTGAATCCCGACAGGGTTCAGTCCTATTCTTGGACCAAACGTCCGGGTGATGTCCTTTCGGGCTGGATTAAGACGATGGATCCTAATCCAATCGTTATGGATTTTCGATAGTAATTTTTGATAACTCAAAAGTAATTCGGTGGCGACGTCTTCATGGGAGACGATGAATTTCAAAACAGGGCAATTGAACTGGCAGCGCGCGGGTTGGGACATACCCGGAGCAATCCTCTCGTGGGTGCCTGTCTCGTGCGCGATGGAAATATTATAGCCGAGGGGTTCCACAGGGCTTACGGAGAGCAGCATGCCGAAGTTGATCTACTGTCGTCGATAGAAGACATACCCTCCGACAGTACTCTTTATTTAACCCTTGAGCCATGCGTTAAACACGGTAAGACTGGGCCTTGTCTGAATCGATTGGTGGAGTCCGGTATACGAAATTACGTGATTCTTTCCCGGGACAACAGTTCATCCGCCAGCGGTGCCGGACTTGAGGCCCTGAAGCGACTGGGTTATTCCGTCGAAGAACCTGAGACACCCGGGTCCTATCGTTGGCTCAATCGACATTTTTTTCACGGGGCTGACACTGGGTTACCCTGGGTTGATCTGAAGCTGGCGATGACGGCGGATGGCTACATTGCAACCCCCACTGGTGAAAGCCAGTGGATCACCGGTCAGGAAAGCAGGGGGTGCGGTCATCGATTGCGAAGCCAGGTTGACGGAGTGCTGGTTGGTGGGGGAACGCTTCGAAGTGATAACCCTCGTCTAACGGATCGTACCACCGGCCGTGATCGTCAACCGGAGGCAATCGGTGTTGTGAGGTCCTCCGATGGGTTGAGCCTTTCAGCTCACCTTTTCGATGAACGTCCCGATAAAACCATTCTGGTGGTCCCTCCGACGTTCTCGACGGGGCTGGCCGATCGTCTCGAAAAACGTGGCGTGACAATAATGGTTGCGGACCTCTATAACGGAGAGTTCGATTGGCGCCAGGTGCTTGTGAGGCTCCGAAAAAAATCCCTCGGGCGTCTGCTAGTGGAGGGTGGTTCGATGACTGCCGGGAGTCTCCTGAGGGCCGGTCTTGTTAACGAACTTCACCTCTTTTACAGCGGTAGGATTTTTGGCAGTGGGATACCCGCGGTTGGGATGGAGCCGGACGATTTTTCCGTGGAAGATGCCTCTGAGGGCCAATTGATACACCAACAGGCCTTCGGTAATGATCTGTACGTCCGGCGTTTCCTACCCGAGAACACTCCTCGTAACGACCTTCGGGAGATTAATTTTGATCGTCTCGATCTGAGCGTTTGACGTTGGATGATTCAATTAGGGCGACCCGGCACGTTGAGGCCAATCAGCGAAGAACTTCCAAAAATTACTCTCTATAAGGTTTTTTTTGTTCTACAGCCCGATTTTCCCCGGTAATAAGAACGGTACTTATCGCTTGATCAATGAAAAGGAAATTGCGGGAGATCCAGCTACAATAAACGGGGTTTTATGATTGCTCTCTTCGACTTTCAACGAGGTGTTAGGATTTTTGACCGTCATCCAGGAGGCTGTGTGAGTCATGTTTACGGGATTGATTGAAGCGGTCGGAACCATCCGCGAGCAAGAAAAACTGGAGGATGGCGTTCGCTATTTTATCGAAACGGAGCTTTATTCCGGTAAGGCCCCTGTTGGCGGGAGTGTGTCCGTTTCGGGGGTCTGTTTGACGGTAACGGATCCGGAAACGGACGGATTCTGGGTCGACGTAAGCGGGGAAACCCTCGATAAGACGACCATGAGTACGTTGTCGACGGATGACAGCGTTAACCTGGAACCATCACTAAAAGTCGGAGACGAACTGGGGGGACATTTTGTTTTCGGTCACGTCGATACGACCGTTCCTATAAAAACCCTGGAGAAGCGAGGGGACTTTCATGAGTTGAAGGTCCAGTTGCCCGAGAAGGTTCGTCCGTTTGTGGCTCCCAAGGGATCCATTGCTCTCGACGGTATAAGTCTGACGGTGAACGAGATCAACGACGGTCTGGCGTCGATTCGTATCATCCCCCATACGTATCGAGAAACCCGGCTGAGAACCGCCAGCGAAGGAGAATCGATGAATCTGGAAGTTGATATGCTTGCCCGCTACGTCTATAATAAAACTGTATATTTGCAAAATGATGTAGGTGATTTCCTTCCTGATGACCCCTCCGGTCCGGGCGGCATGACCTCATCCCCGTAATTCATACAGGTTAGTGCCGTGTCGGACGAACGACTTTTTACCGATTCAGTTGATAGAGGTGTTTGTGATGGCGGATTCAAAGCGGTTTGACGATATCGAAGCAGCCCTTGAGGACATACGTGAGGGCAAGCCGGTTATTGTCGTCGATGACGAGGACCGGGAGAACGAAGGGGACCTCGTAATGGCGGCGGAAGCTGTCACTCCCGAGGACATTAATTTCATGGTCAAAAAAGCCCGGGGTCTCGTTTGCCTTCCGATGGAACCCGATCAACTGGATCGATTACAGCTTTCCGACATGGTAAGCAATAACACGGACACACTTGAAACCGGATTTACAGTTTCAATCGATGCCCGTGAGGGCGTCACAACCGGTATCAGTGCCCACGATCGGGCCAAGACGATCCAGACGGCCGTCGATCCCGAATCCGGGCCCGAGGATCTCTCTCGACCGGGTCATGTTTTTCCTCTCAGGGCCGTCCGTGGTGGTGTTCTCAAGCGAGCGGGACACACTGAAGCAGCCGTGGATCTCGCACGGCTCGCCGATTACAAACCGGCGGGTGTTATTTGTGAAATTATGAGTTCCGATGGAACAATGGCCCGTCGACCCGAACTCGAGGAATTTGCCGAGGAACACGATTTAAAAATTATTACGATCGAGGATCTAATACGGTACCGACGCCGAACGGAAAAACTCGTCGAAGCGGCCGGGGAGGCAAATTTGCCGACCCGGTTCGGCGATTTTCGAGCCGTGGCTTACCGCAACGAACTCGACGACCAGGAGCACCTGGCACTCGTGCGCGGGGAAGTCCAGGATGAATCCGACGTCCTCGTTCGAGTCCACTCCCAGTGCCTTACGGGGGATGTGTTCGGAAGTCTGCGTTGCGATTGTCAGGCCCAGCTTCACCGTTCCATGCAGCTGATTGCCCAGGAAGGGTCCGGTGTGATCCTTTATCTGACACAGGAGGGACGAGGCATAGGCCTGGCGAATAAAATTAAGGCCTACAACCTCCAGGATAAGGGCATGGATACCGTTGAGGCAAACAAGGCGCTGGGGTTTGACGCCGACATGAGGGAGTACGGTATTGGTGCTCAAATCCTCAGGGACCTCGGTCTTTCAACCATCCAGCTTTTGACCAATAACCCGAAAAAAATCATCGGTCTGGACGGGTACGGGCTTGAGGTGACCGATCAAATTCCAATGGAAGTCTGTCCGACAAACGAAAACGAGCATTACCTCGAGACAAAGCGTGATAAGCTTGGACATTTGCTTAATAAGTTCCATGCTTGATAAAGTAGATGGCTCATGCAGGCAAGCCGCCTAAAAATCCGTTTTACCCGCTCCTAATCGACATATTTTTGAAGAGGATGGAACAGATTGGTAAACGAAGTTAGAACGGACCCCGCTGCCGATGAGGTTTCCGTCGGTATTATCCAGTCCGAATTCAATGGTTATGTCACGGATCGTCTTCGGAACGGAGCGGTTGATGTTCTCGAGAACGCCGGCGTGCCCACCGACGCGATATCGCTTTATCCAGTACCGGGTAGTTTTGAAATCCCGGGTGCGGCGAGCCAGGTTATCCAGGAACGCAGTCACGACGGAATTATCTGTCTGGGTTCAGTCGTTCGGGGAGAAACCCCCCACTTCGATTACATCTGTTCTCAGGTGTCCAGGGGTATCTCCGAATTGAGCATGCAGTACGATCTTCCCGTTATCTTTGGAGTGTTAACAACCGATACAATGAACCAGGCCCTTGAGCGCGCAGGGTCCGGGTCCTCCAACAAGGGTCGGGAAGCGGCGGAGTCCTTTCTTCAAACCCTTGGGCTTTACAGGGCGTTATAGTCATGTCACGACGCAATAGTCGAGATGAGGCGTTTAAAGTTCTTTATGCCCGTGAGGTCGACGGATCCTACGATCCCGAATATAACAGTCAATTTACGGAGAAGTTGGTTGGTGGAGTTCTTAACAATCAGGAACAGCTTGATGAACAGTTGAGTCAGTACCTGAACGACTGGCGTATTGATCGTATTTATCCCGTGGAACGGGTGCTCCTTCGTGCTGGTGCGTTTGAAATTCTAAAAATGGAGACCAGCAAGGCCGTAGTAATTAACGAAGCGGTTGAACTGGCAAAAACCTACGGCGACGAGGGGACCGGCTCTTTTGTTAACGGGATTCTTGATAATTTTGAGAAACCCACGGAGAAACAACCTGCTGAATGACTAAACGCACTCTGGCCGCACTTCTGGTTTCAATTGCGGTTGTTCTCGGCGGTGGGTATTTACTTTTCAGGATGTATCAGCAGCCCGGGATGCGCCAGCCGACGCCGTCCGAGGAAAAACCCTCCCTCCCCGACGAGAAGAAAGAACAACTGGACGTCACCCTTCCCGAAGACTTACAGCAGGAACTTGACGAGAGCAAGCAACGCCAGAGCCAGCTCTTTGATGAGGCTGTCGAAGCCCACAGTCAGGGGGATTACGAAACGGCAATAAACCGCTACCGGGAAGCCATTAGCTACTCGGGTCAGGATACAATCGCGGCCCGATCCTATCGCTATCTGGGCGATATCTACTCCCGCGACGAAAGCTACGATCAGGCCATTCGGCTTTATGAGTTTGCATTGCGCATACAGCCCGAAAATCCAGTGTTTCATTATCGACTCGGCTTGACTTACAAGGAGAAAGGTTCCCTGACGAAAGCGGCTGACGCCCTGGATCAAGCGGTTCAATACGGTGATCGGTCCGAGTACTACCTCGCACGGGGTAACCTGCATTTTGAGGAAGGTGAGTACGCTCAGGCCGAGGAAATGTACGAGTCGGGAATTGAGGCCGGTGGCAACCTGGATTCGCTCTACTCGAACCTGGCTCTGACACGGGAGCGTCTTGATGAGCCAAAGAACGCTATAGAGGCTTATTCGAGAGCACTTGAACAGGAACTTGGCCAAACTCTTCGCTACGAGGTTTACCTCAACAAAGGAAAACTTCACATGGGCCAGGAGCAGTACCAGGAAGCAACGGCCGCGTTTGAGTCGGCCCGGCGAATTAACGAGACCACGGAGGCGCTCTATAACCTGGGGCTGGCCAGGGCCGAAAAGGGGGAGCTTGCCGAAGCCGCTGACACGTTCCGGAGTGCACTGGAGGAATCCCCCCGGGACGCCAAAATTCTCATGGACCTCGGGAGGGTACACGAGAAGCTCGAGCAGTATGCTGAAGCCGTTAACTACTACGAGCAAGCCCTCGATGAGCAACCCGAAAATACGGACCTGCTGCTGGCACTCGGTCGCCTCCACGAGCGGCTTGGTGACAACCGGACTGCCCTGGGGTACTATCAACGGCTCGTTGAGAAAATAAATCGAGGACCCCAGTTGATGCTAACGTTCAGGCGGGTCGGTGAGCTTTACCTTTCGATGGGGGAGCCAGCTAAGGCTCAGCCTGCTTTCCGCAATGTTCTTAGTATGGACTCCGGGGTGGCCGAAGTTCATTATAACCTTGGAATTGCCTATCGGCGTGATAATTCTCCCGAACGAGCCATCGAGGAGTTCCGGCGGGCTACGGATTTGAACCCCGAGTCCGTGCAGTACCAGGTGGCTCTGTCCGATTCCCTCTACCGGGCCGGTTACCGGCGGGAGGCTCAGGATGCTTACCGACGGGTTGTCGAACTGGACGATTCCCGGAATGACGCAAAATACATGATTGCGTTGTTGCATTACCAGTGGGGGGATCTGGATGAGGCCAGGCGGAAGTTTCAGTCCTTAGTCGAGCAACTGGATAACGGCAAATTACTCGTTAAAACCTACCAGAATCTCGGTAATATCTACCTCCGGGACAACGATCTGAGTCGGGCGGAGACGAGCTACCGTCAGGCGCTTGAAATTCAGAAAAACCCGGGTACGTACTTCAACCTGGGTTTAATTTACTCCCGGCGCGAGAATTGGGATGTCGCCGCAACGGTCTTTCGTAAGGCTCTACAGGAGGACGAATCGAATCCGAACTATCAGGCTGCCCTGGGATTGGTCCTTTATCAGAAAGCCCTTTACCAGGAGGCTAAAGGATATCTCTCGGATGCTCTGTCGGCTGATCCCGATAATTTGCGGAATCATTACAACCGCAAAAAGTTACAGCAAACTCTGGACGACATCAATGCGAGGGTTTCGGGCACATGAGTCTTCTTCAGGAGTACCTAACGGAGGCCAGCAAAACACTTGAGCAACTTTCCGAAGACCCTCCCGAGGAACTCGAACGGTTTGTGACTTCCGTCCTGGAGTGCTGGGAGGAAGGAGGCAAGGTTGTCAGTTTTGGTAATGGTGGCAGTGCGGCCGACAGCCTTCACTTCACGGCTGAACTGGTGGCCCGCTTTGATTCCGAAGCCATCCACCAGCCGGCGATCAGTCTCAACACCAATCAATCAACCCTTACGGCAACGGCCAACGATTGGTCCTACGAGGAAGTTTTTGCTCGCCAGGTCCGGGCTCAAGTCACTCAGGACGACGTCGTTCTCGGAATCAGTACCTCCGGTAACTCCGCCAACGTCATCCGGGGTTTGGAAGAAGCACACGACCTTGGTGCCGAGACCTACGGTCTTACGGGTCGATCGGATTGTGAGCTTGATCATCTCCCCGCCGTCAGTATTTCTGTACCCTCATCACGGACATCCCACGTACAGGAAGCACACATTGTTTGTCTCCATTTTGTGTGTAGTTTAATTGATAAAAAAATCAATGGAAAACTGGATAACATTTAATTTTATGCATTTAAGATGAACGTATTCACGTGATTTCGTTAAAATGAATAATAGAGTTTTGATTTCACGGACGTTAATTTGAAAGTGTCCGCAGGTCGGCTATAATTCAATCTTCTCATTCGTAGAACATCGCTAAGTCTGGCAACATGAATCGGGATAATTCTTCAACGAGGTCGATAAAAATGACTGATTACAACAAGATTGAAATACCGGAACAGGGTGAAAAAATACAGGAAAAGAACGGTTCACTTGAAATACCCAACCAGCCGATTGTTCCTTATATTGCCGGGGACGGGACCGGAAAGGACATCGCGCCGGTAATGAGAAAGGTAGTATCAGCGTCAGTACGGAAGACCTACAACGAGGAGCGGGACATTAGCTGGATGAGGGTCTACGCCGGTGAATCGGCCGAGGAAAAGTACGGTGAATTACTGCCCGATGAAACAGTAGAAGCCATACGCAATTTCCGAGTTGCCATAAAAGGACCACTTACAACCCCGATAGGCTCAGGTTTCCGTAGTTTGAATGTAGCTCTGCGGAAAAAACTTGATCTGTATGCTTGTGTGAGACCCGTGTACCATATTGAAGGCGTTCCCTCCCCCGTTAAGAACCCTCAGGAAGTTGATATGGTTGTTTTCCGTGAAAACACTGAAGACGTCTACGCCGGCATTGAATGGGAAGGTGGAACTGACGAGGCTGCCAAAGTCCGTGATTTCCTCGAGGACGAGATGGACGTGGAAGCCATTCACGAGGACCCGGTTGGGCTCGGGGTGAAACCGATCAGTGAATTCGCCACCAAGCGCCTGGTCCGGCGAGCCATAGAACATGCCTTAAAACACGACCGTGATACGGTCACCCTTGTTCATAAAGGAAATATAATGAAGTTTACCGAAGGAGCTTTCCGTGACTGGGGTTACGAAGTTGCCGAGGAAGAATACGGCGACCGCATCATTACCGAGGATGAACTCTGGGACGAATACGACGGCGAGCAGCCCGAAGGGAAAGTTGTTATCAAGGACCGGCTAGCCGATAATATGCTCCAGCAAATATTAACTCGAACCGCCGATTACGATGTCTTGGCCATGCCGAACCTCAACGGTGATTACATCAGTGATGCCGCGGGTGCCATGATTGGTGGGCTCGGAATAGCACCCGGAGCCAACATTGGAGACGGCCGGGGGCTTTTCGAACCGACCCACGGGTCCGCACCGAAGTACGCCGGCCAGGATAAAGTTAATCCGACGGCCATTATCCTCTCGGCCTGCGAGATGCTGCGCTACCTGAAGTGGGGCGAGGCTGCACAGAACATCATCTCCGCCGTCCGGAAAACTATAGGACAGGGGACGGTCACATATGACCTTGCCCGTCAGATGGAGGACGCGAGTAAGGTGAAGTGCAGTGAGTACGGTGAGGCCGTCATCGAGAACCTTGAACGGGAGCCCGTTGCCGTCGGTTAAAATTCCCCGAAGGCTATGCTGGAAAGCCTATTGAGTACGTGATAGGCTCAATTGTAGCAGCGCCCTTTCACCTGGATTTTACTCAGTTGACCTCGAAACTACGACTATAACTCTCAGGAGGAATTTACCGTGCCAAAAATAGGATTTATTGGAGCTGGACACGTTGGAGCCACTGCCGCTAACTACGCGGCCCGACAGGAACTTGGGGATGTTGTTCTGGTTGATATTCAGGAAGGTATGCCCCAGGGGAAAGCACTGGACATGAGTGAATCACGGCCCGTCAGCGGGTTTGACCCCAGTATCACGGGTACCAATGACTACGATGCGTCCATTGAAGGTTGTGACCTTTTCGTCGTTACCGCTGGATTGCCCCGGAAACCCGGAATGACCCGGGAGGATCTCCTTAAGAAAAATGCTTCCATAATCGAGGATATTGGGACCGAAATTCGTGATAAAGCACCAAATTCCAAAATAATTATGGTTACCAATCCCCTGGATGTTATGACCTACCTGATGCGGGAAGTCACTGGGTTCCCCAGTGAACGGGTCATCGGTCAGGCTGGAGTTCTTGATTCGGCTCGATTCAGTTACTTCATTGCTGATGAGCTAGATGTTAGCACCGAGGACGTCGACGCCATGGTTCTCGGTGGCCACGGTGATTCCATGGTCCCACTTCCACGGTACACCACCGTTTCGGGAATTTCCGTTCAGGACCTTATCGACGATCAGCGGATTGAAGAGATGGTCGAACGGACCCGTGGAGCCGGCGGTGAAATTGTGGATCTACTCGGTGACGGAAGTGCTTTCTACGCACCGGCCGACGCCGTGATACAGATGTCCGAATCAATTCTGAAGGACAAGAAGAGAATCCTGCCGTGCAGTGTTTACGCCGACGGACAGTATGGGCTCGACGACGTCTACATTGGTCTACCCGCTAAACTCGGTGCCAACGGCGTTGAGGACATCATTGAACTTGACCTTACCGATGAAGAGTACGACGCGCTCGAGGAGAGTGCCGACTTCTACGCCGAGCAGATTGATATAGCCCTCGGTGCTGTTTCGGTTTAAAGTCAAAAGTCGAAAGTTTAAAGTCTAAGGTCGAAAGGCGAGGGTTTTTTATCCGCCGGTTGTTTATTGTATTGTTCTGTAAGGGGGGCTCAGTTGGAGGCCCAATTCCTTATACCTAGTACCTTGAACCTAACACCTGACATCAACACACGAGGTTGATTTTCCTTTGAGAATACACGAGTTCCAGGCGAAGGAACTTTTTGACGACGCTGGTATTCCCGTTCCAAGGGAAGTGAAAGTTGATTCGGCTCGAGTTGCCCGTGATGCGGCGGATGATCTCGGAGGCCCCGTAGTGGTTAAGGCCCAGGTGCATACGGGCGGGCGTGGAAAGGCCGGTGGGGTCAAACTGGTCGACACACC
>JBDGPI010000241.1:940-6366 GCA_042219765.1 Salsurabacterium abyssinicum (SeqCode) | reverse complement strand
GCTGGCAGATCTCCAATACTGACTTCAGTTTTTCCGGTTTAAAAACCGCCGTGTATTACCACCTGAAAGAACACGATACTTCCAAACAGGACGTGGCGGCCAGTTTCCAACGGGCCGTTAATGACACACTGGTCTACAAAACACTCGATTGTGCTCGCGAACGAAACATCAACACGATATGCGTCGGAGGGGGAGTGGCCGCGAACGGTCCACTCCGTGAAAGTTTCAGGAAGCGGGCCGAAGGGAACGTCAACGTTCATTTTCCCTCCCTCGAATTGTGCACGGACAATGCCGGAATGATTGCCTACCGGGCTCAACACGTTGACGCGCGCGCTGATTTTACATTAAATGCACAACCCAGCTTGTCGGTGTTTTCACCGAAATCCAACAAACAAGAGGAGTTAACCGTATGAACTCGCCCGTAGATACGAAAGTGGATCCCGGAGAAATCGACGACGAATTCCTGGAATCCATCCCCGGAATCAAACAGGATCTGATGGATGAATTAAGCAAAGTTATCGTTGGCCAGGAGCAGGTGCTCGAACACCTGCTCATATCACTGTTTTGTGACGCTCATTCAATCCTGGTGGGAGTACCCGGACTTGCCAAAACACGGATGGTACGAAGTTTATCCGAGATTCTGGACCTGGAATTCAACCGAATCCAATTCACGCCCGATTTGATGCCCTCGGACATAACGGGCACCGATATTCTTCAGGAAGGTGAAGACGGACGTGAGTTCGTCTTTCGTAAGGGGCCCGTATTCACGGACATTCTACTGGCCGACGAGATCAATCGAACGCCTCCCAAGACACAGTCGGCTCTCCTACAGGCCATGCAGGAACGTGAAATCACGGCCGGTGGAAAGACATACCAGTTATCCAACCCGTTTTTTGTACTGGCCACGCAGAACCCCATCGAACAGGAAGGTACCTACCCGCTCCCGGAAGCACAACTCGATCGGTTTATGCTTTACCTCTACGTGGATTACCCGAGTTCCGGTGAAGAGGCCGACGTGGTCAACATGACCACGGGAACGCAGGAAAACGACCTGAACTCCGTGTTGGATCGCTCAAAAATACTTGAAATTCAGAAAGCTATCCGGCTCGTCCCGGCCGACGAAGCGCTGGTCGACGACGTCGTGGACCTGGTTCAAATGACGCGTCCCGACAAGGGAACCATTCCGGACGACGTCGAGGAATGGGTACGGTGGGGAGCCGGCCCACGGGCCTCACAGTACCTCGTTCTCGCGGGGAAGGCCCGGGCACTGTTAAACGGAGAATCCAGCGTCACACTGGACCACGTGCGTGAACTTGCTCCCCCTATCCTGCGTCATCGAATTGTCCGGTCCTTCTCGGCCGAATCCGAGGACGTGGACACGGATCAGATTATCTCGCGAATACTTGAAGACTGGCCCTCGAGTTAATTCCCCCATCATATTTCTATTCATCATCCCGCTAACGAATCATGGTTAACGAAGACAATACTCAGCTCAACCAGGATACTATAGACGCGGTCCGAAATCTGGAACTCATCCCGGACATGATGACCAGTTCCCGGTACACCGGTATCCACTCCAGCCGTGACCGGGGAAGCGACGTCGAGTTTGCCGAACATCGCCAGTACGAACCCGGCGATGACTTACGGTACCTGGACTGGAACGCCCTGGCCAAGTCGGATGAACTCTTTTTAAAACAGTTCGAATCGGAAACACAGATCGACTCCTCGATTGTTCTCGACGCCAGTAAGTCGATGGATTATGCCAGCGGGGAGTTATCGAAATGGGAGGTTGCCCGGGCCGTCAGCGTCATGATGTCTTCCGTGTTGCTCGACCAGGGTGATCGCGTGAAAATTGTTCCGGCTCGTAAAGACTCCGTCGATATCCCCCGGTGGAATAACATCAATGAATTATCACGCGATCTGGATCAATTAGAAACCATGGAGGCAACCGGACCCACCGTGATGCTGGACTGCTCAAAGCAAGAGCTATCCAACGTTACCTCAAAATCCCTCTGGATTATTGTTTCCGATTTCTGGATGTCCAACGAAAACGAATATTTCGACTGGTTACAGAACGTAAAAACCCGCGGGCACGACGTAATCTTAATTCCCGTCTGGGATCCCATTGAACGGGTTTTTGAAGTGGATGGCGACGTACAGCTGGAAGATCTGGAGACCGGTGAAACCGTCACGGTAACCGGTGACGACGTGGAACGTTTTCGGGATGCCCTTGAAGATAAACGATCCCGCTTCGAACGAATTGCCCGTGAAAACCAAATTCGATTCTGGCCCATCTACACCGACCGTGATATCGTCCCATCACTGAGAACACACGTGGGGTCGGAGGGTGCGCGATGAGTTTCCTCACGCCGGGCTTGCTGTGGACGCTTCCGCTGGCGGGTCTACCGCTGTTGTTTTACTGGCTCGAACAGCAGTCCCGCAATCAAATTGAGTACCCCAGTCTACAGTGGTTGGACGATTCCTTCCGCGAACAACTTCAATCACGCCGACGGCGACGGTGGCTGCAGGTCCTCTGGCGTATGCTGTTGATTGCGCTGTTCATACTCATGATGAGCCAACCCATCATCGGGAAAAAAAACACCGACTCCAATCTTCTCGTGGTCGTGATTGACAATTCCCTCAGCATGGAACAATCCTCCCTCGGAAAATCAGCTCTGGAACGCTCAAAACAATGGATTAAAAGTCGAATGGATAAATTTAATGTTCGCCGGATCAAAGTAGCACGTGGGTTACCAAATCCGGAATGGATCGGTACCTACCGGCCCGGTGAACAACCGGACCTGGGCCCCGTAAAAACCTTTCCCGGGAAACTCACGTTAAAATCTATCCAGACGTGGATTTCCAACCAAAATCTGCCGGTAAATTCCAGGATCCTATTTCTCACCGACGTACAACGTCCCCTTTTCGATGAACTTTATTCCAGTACTCACATGAATTCCATCGAAATTGTCGACACGACCAAACCGGTTAAAAACCGGACACTTCTCTCGGGTAAAGTGAGGCCATCGACACTCTACCAGAATCAATCGGCCGTAATAAACTGGAATACCCGCTCCGGTAAAGCCACTCCACAGCGAATTGGTTTTCGGGACGGTATCGTCCTGAGCCCGGACCCCGGGGATCAATACGTCACCTGGGCACCGCCAAAACCCACCACGTACGCCGGTACCATCGCCCTGGCCCCGGACGGTTTAGAATGGGACAACCACTGGTACTTCACGGTGGACGTCCGCAAAAAACTACCAGTCTACACGATCGGAAAATCCCCCGTACTCCGAGCCCTGGAATACACGCTCGACGACCGGATCAGGACGGTAAATAAAATTAGTAATGCAAAACTTGTCATCATGGGGGATACGGGACTTTCGGGCAGGGACGGCAAGGCACTAAAAACAGCCGTCCAGAATGAAATCCCCCGCCTCGTTATGTTAAGCCCCCAGTTCAACCGGACCCAGTTCGAAGAAACCTTATCCGGCCAGGGGTTCCCCTGGCGAATAAAAGGGGCATATCAATACGAATCGGTCCGGAGTATGAACATCCTTGAAGACGAATGGTTCCCCGGGCTCCAGCGTATTCCGGAAGATGTTATACGAAGGTTAACACTTCAGTCCGTCATCAAAATATCAAATCGGGACCGTGGTCAGGAGTTAATTCGTGCCGGAAACGACCCGGTCTTTATTCGTAAAGGAAACTGGCATTTGTTAACGGCTCCGGCCACGCAGTTCCTCTCCCCGGAAACCGCCTCCGCCGGGTGGCCCGCTTTACTTCAACAAATCACCCAGGGGGCTCTTCAACGCCGAACCAGTGTGACCTGGGAAGCGGGGCGACCGGCAAAATGGCCAGAAACACTCACGTTCCCCATTACCGTTCGAACTCCTTCGGGAGTAAACGAAACCGTCGAGCGAAAACGGAACGTCTATCAACCGGCTAACGTTGGAATTTATACCGTGAACGGTAGCAAAGGCAGGAGATTTACCGTGGCCTGTAATTTTTCACGCCGTGAGGCCGACCTGGACAAGCTACCGAATTCGGAATGGCCCGAGTCGGTGATTTCATACCGTGGTAGTGGTAAAAAACACTGGAACTTATCGTTTGTGCCTTACCTGTGGTTTTTACTGGCGGGAGGAATTGCGCTCGACTCCTGGCTGGGTTAAGAACTACTCTTCTCGAGCCTCACGAAGCTTGCGATTGGTGTCTCGCAACCGACGGCTAAGTGTCCGTGACAGCACGAAAAGAACTTTCCCGGCTGTTTTGGGAGCATCACTCAATAGCTCAAAAAAACCATCCTTGGCCAGGCAGAGCAATCGTCCGGGTTCTTTGCAAATTACGTTGGCAGAACGTTCCTTGTCCTCGAGAAGCGCCATCTCACCAAAATAATCGCCGGCTTCAAAGGTTGCAACGGTCTCGCCTGAGTCATCACCAAGCGTGACGTTGTAAACTCCGCTGTCGATCATGTACATTCCCTGACCTCGATCCCCTTGCTTAATGACCACGTCACCATTTTTCGCATCCTTGAATTCACTATGCCGGGCAACTCCTTTTAGATCTTCACGAGCACAGTTTTCAAATAATTTAACCTGGTTGAGTACGTCAATCTTTTCGAGGTCTTCGTCACTAAGTGAATCCGAACCAAAATCAAATAATCCCATTTTCAATCCCTCACGAGCCTAAAAGTGAACGAGCAGTAAACACAATTTGGACAAGCATATAAATAAACCACAGTCCTATCAGACCAATTACCGTTATAAAAATCCATTTCAGCGTCGACGCCGTTAGGGCCACACCGGCCGATTTCCCCTTCCCCGGTCGAGGTAGTTTTTCTTTACAGGTTCTATGCAGTTTTTTCAAAAAGGCTTCCTCGGTTTTATAAAAGAAAAAGGTGAACTGATAATTTTCTTCAAAGGAAGGATAAATCTCGGAGCTTTTTACGTCAGGAAAGGTGTCGTGCACCTCCTGCAGGTGCTCTTCTTCGCCCTCGTAAAGAATCTCCGTCTTCCCAACTTCGGGATCCCGCATAATTTTGAATGGTTTCTTAGACATAGTGCCCGAAAATGTAACAACTCCCCATTACATTCACAAGTCGATTCGAGTAATCAAGAAGGCCACCAAAAGTCCCAAAATCCCCAATAACCCAAACGAATACTGCAAACTCAGGTGATCGATCATGTATCCACACACGTAAGAAGCCAGTCCTCCGAATCCAAGGTTCATCGTAAAGGCCAGACCATACATACGACCATGGGTTGCTTCGGATCCAACCCTGGATACCAGCGTATTCATAACCGGTTGTCCGGCAAAGAAGAACAGTCCCCAGAGAAGAAGAATCCATAAATAAGCACTACCGTATACGTAGGGAAGTATGATCAACAACACGGAATAGAAACTAACCAGCCCAAACATCAATC
>JBDGPI010000241.1:0-930 GCA_042219765.1 Salsurabacterium abyssinicum (SeqCode) | reverse complement strand
CCTGGATGGAAACTGTTCCTCTAACTGTCCCCCGAGTAGCTGTCCCAGCCCACCACAGGCATACACCAGAGAGGCCAGTCCTCCAATTGCCCCAAAACTAAAACCACTCGACCACTGCATTTGGAAACTGATCGGGATGAAGGTAACAGCACCTCTGTATATGAAGCCGATCAATCCATAAACTACGAGCACTACAAACAACGACTTACTCCAATCTACCGAGTGACCTTCGTTTATTTTGGGGGGACCTTCATCTTGCGGATAAACTCGGGAGAATCCCACCCAGATAAGCAACAGTAAGGCCGGTACAAGCGCGGCGAGAAACGCAGCCTCCCAACCCCAGAAATCGGCAAGTATACCTGCTACGAAAGGTGTAATAGCAAACCCCTTATTACCGCCAAACCCGTGCCAGCCCATGGCCGATCCCGTTTGATCCGGGTACGTTATCGACACCGAAGACAACCCTATGGGATGGTATAATCCGGCCGACAAACAAAGAAACAGCCATCCTGTAATAAATATCCACCACGTCGCCGAAAACTGAATAGCCGACGTCCCTATCAGGAAGCCTATAAGAATTGTAATGAGGCCCGTGCGTCGATCCGCGTCGGCAAACCAACCCGAGGGAAGAGCCATGACCCCAAACAGCACGTATCCCACCGTCCCTACAGCACTTACCTGGGTTAAACTCCAGCCGAACTGCCGTGCCACCCCCTGCATGATCACGGGAAAAATATTCATCGAACCGTGTATAAGGCCGTGTAACACGGATAAAAAGAGGATCGTTCTCCAGCGGGTTAGCATGACAACTTACCTCAGTATTCGAATCGTTCAGGTTTACTTACGGTAGGTTATTCAATCATTCGCAGAGTTGAACATCACCGAAATGTGATTGTCCAGGTCGAAAGGGGGGGTTATTGATTGGCGGGG
>JBDGPI010000240.1:14225-16909 GCA_042219765.1 Salsurabacterium abyssinicum (SeqCode) | reverse complement strand
CGAAGGCAAGCTGGATGGCATGGCGATGCGTGTTCCCGTGCCGGATGGTTCAATTGTGGATCTTGCGGCCTACCTTGAAACATCCGTTACGAAGGCCGACATTGATGAGGCCATGAAAACCGCCGCCGAGGGCTACCTCGATGGCATCCTGGACTACACGGAAGAAGAACTCGTTAGTTCCGATTACATTGGTAACCCTTATTCCGCCGTCTATGACTCCGAAAAGACCACTGTTATGCAGGACAACCACGTGAAAGTACTGGCCTGGTACGACAATGAGTGGGGCTATTCCAATCGTATTGTCGAACTGGCTCAGATCGCTGCAGGTGAGAAAGAGACCATTGCCGAGTAAAGTCTCAGCGTTTCCCTGGAAGACCATTGATGCGCTTTCCCTGAAGCCAGGGAGTCGTGTCCTGGTAAGAGTGGACTTTAACGTTCCTCTTACGGACGACGGTTCTATTTCCGATTACCGCCGCATTGAGGCGGCTCTACCGACAGTTGAATGGCTCCTTGAAAAGGGATATTGTCCGATACTGATGTCGCACCTTGGCCGTCCCGGCGGATCACCTTCGGAGGACCTGAGTCTCAGGGTTGTGAAGGATCCTCTCGAAGACCGCCTGGGATGTCGTGTTCAGTGGTCGGAGAACTGTGTTGGTCCCCCGGCCGAGGAAATGGCAGAGTCGCTCACCGCCGGAGAGGTGGGTTTTCTGGAGAACCTTCGCTTCCATGAGGGGGAAAAGAACTGCGACAAGAGCTTTTCCAGGTCGCTTGCTAGTTTTGGCGATGCCTACGTTAACGATGCCTTCGGAGCCTCGCACCGGCGACATGCGTCCATTGCCGGAGTTCCCGAGCAGTTAGACGAAGCGGTCGCTGGGCGACTTCTCGAGAGCGAGTACACAACGCTCACTCGAATAAGGGACAACCCAGAAGAACCCTTCGGGGTCCTTCTGGGGGGCGCCAAAGTGAGCGACAAACTTCCCGTGCTGCGGAAGTTCCTCGACAAAGCTGACACACTACTGGTGGGAGGGGCAATGGCCCATACCTTCTTCCTTGCTCAGGGGAATGACGTAGGGGAGTCCCTGGTGGAATCCGATTGGGTTTCCGAGGCTTCGAAACTTCTGGATGATCTCCCGGGTTACGATTGTAACTTTGTCCTTCCTGAGGATGTCACGGTTGAGGTCCCATCAAGGGATGAAATAGTCTCCTGTTCCGTGGATGACATACCGTCCAATGGAATCGCCAAGGACATCGGACCCGAGACTCAGTCCAAATTCAGGAATTACTTGAATAATGCAAATACGGTATTCTGGAATGGTCCCGTGGGCGTATTTGAGGAGAAGGCCTTCGAGACCGGAACGAAATCATTAGTTGATTCGCTGGGATCCCACCCCGGCAAGGTTGTTGTTGGTGGAGGCGACAGTGGTGCCGCCGTGGCACGGTTCTCCGACGTCGATCGCTTTCATCACGTTTCAACGGGTGGTGGGGCTGCCATGGCATTGATGCAGGACAAAGAACTTCCCGGGTACCATTCACTACGGCGTTCGAAGTCGAATGAAACTGTTTAACCTAGCCCTCGGATCAGTTTTTCTACTGCCTTAAAGGAGTCGATTACAATGGACCGAAAACCCATGTTAGCCGGTAACTGGAAAATGCATAAAACAATTGAAGAAGCTATTGATTTAACGGTTCGATTAAAATACGCATGTGAATCACTCGACGACCGTGACGCCGTGGTCTGCCCTCCCTTTACGGCCCTTCAGGCCGTCACCGAAACACTCTCCGATTCCGATATTGAAGTGGGCGCACAGGACATGCATTACGAGGAGTCAGGGGCTTTTACCGGTGAGGTAAGTCCCGAGATGGTTACGGATACAGGGTCGGAATGGGTCATTCTGGGTCACAGTGAACGCAGGGAGTATTTTGGTGAAGACGCGGAGATTCTCAGGCGAAAAATGAAGGCAGCAATCGACCATGATTTAAAAATATTTTACTGTATCGGCGAAGACGAGCAACAGCGTGAAAACGGTGAGGTCGAGGCCGTGATTCAACGGCAGCTGGAGTCGGTACTCGCCGACTTTTCGATCGATCAATTCCCGGAGTTAGTCGTGGCTTACGAACCGCTCTGGGCAATTGGCTCCGGAAATCCAGCCACTCCCGAACAGGCGAACGACGCTCACCGAACCGTGCGGGAGACGCTGGCCGATCTTTACAATGATTCCGTCGGTGAACAGACACGAGTCGTTTACGGTGGTAGCGTAAAACCTCACAACGTGGCGGAAATTATGGAACAACCCCACCTGGATGGCGCTCTCGTGGGAAGTGCAAGTTTGTCGGCTGAGGATTTTGCATCTATCATTAAATACGATCAGGAAGAGACGGAACTACCTTCCGTTTGATGCAATCATCATTTTTTTTTAAGTACCATCAAACTGGATTCGTTTCTATGAGGAATCCAGGTAACCCACCAGGTCGTTTATGAGGTGTCAGGATGTATAGTTTTTTCAGCGTAATGCATATACTTCTCAGCATTGTACTAATAGTGGTTGTTTTACTCCAGTCCCAGCAGAGCATGAATCTTTCCGGTATGTTTGGCGGAGCTTCCCAGTCGGCACTCGGAAGTAAACCTCAGTCTGTTTTGAGTAAAGTAACCACAATTCTTGCGATAATTTTCATGGCGTCCTCCC
>JBDGPI010000240.1:7658-14215 GCA_042219765.1 Salsurabacterium abyssinicum (SeqCode) | reverse complement strand
TTGTTTACCCTCTGGCCCAAATCGGAGGAGGGGGCATTAACACCATCGGAAGTCAATCAGCAACAGCAACAACGGCCCTCGCAGCAACAATCGGCACCTAACCAGCCATCCGGAGCATCAAACCAGGGACAGCAACCCCAGCAGCCAGCATCACCTGAGAATTAGTATCCGGTGACGTCCGATTTTATGAACGATTCGTTTAACGGTCGGGTGTTTGTACTTCTTGTCGTTTTGTTGATGACAGGAGGGGTACTGACCTCCTGCTCCACCGGTTCCCCTGACTCCAATCAATCCTCTCAATCCAGGACGTTAACTCTTTCCTCAATTGCTCCACCGAAGTCATTTAATCCAGTAACGGCAAAGGAAACCTCGACCACCCAGATAACGAACCTTATGTTCAGTACCCTGACCGAAGTCGATGGGGTCACCGGCGAGGTTGAACCAGGGCTGGCTGTGGAGTGGAAATCACGTAAAGGTGGACGAGTTTGGGAGTTTACTCTCCGCGAGGGCTTACGATGGTCCGACGGCGAACCGTTGACGGCCCAGGACGTTGTATTTACCTTCGATCGTCTGCACCTTAACCCGGAGGTGAATTCCAGCGCCCGACACAGCCTTCAGGTTGAAGGGTCCTCCCCGCGTGTTGAGAGTCTTTCCGAAACAAGGGTTCGGTTCACCTATCCAGATCCCTACGCGCCCTTTCCCAGGGCGGCCAACATGGTACAAATTATGCCGGAACATGTGCTGAAACAATACGTAGAAGACGGGACGTTCAATTCAGTCTGGGGGGTGGATACGGATCCGGACTCCTTTGTTGTAAACGGTCCCTTTGAGCTGTCGGAGTACCAGACGGCTCAACGGGTAGTACTAACCAGGAATAAAAGGTTCTACAAAAAAGATGAAAACGGTGATCGCCTCCCTCGACTGGACAAAATTCGCTTCGAGGTCGTCAAGAATCGAGATATTGCGATGCAGAAGTTTATCAAAGGTGATCTGGATATACTTTCGGTCCAGGCCAAAAATTTACCGAATATTGAACCCAAGGAATCAAAAGGGGCCTTTACCATACACAAAGTCGGTCCGTCCCTGGGAACGACCCTACTGAGTTTCAACATGAACACGGACACTAATCCGGAAACCGGCAAAACTTACATTCCCGAGTACAAGCTCTCCTGGTTCAACGACTCTGCGTTTCGCAGGGCGGTCTCCTACGGAATCGCACGCCAGGAAATTATCAACATTGTAATGAACGGACAGGGGTCCCCACTGTATGGACCGGTCAGCCCGGCCAACAAACCTTTCTTCAACGAAAACATTAAGAAATATCCTCATGATCCTGAGCGAGCCCGTCAAATCCTTGAGGAAAACGGCTACGTTGATCGTAACGGAGATGGCGTCCGTGAGGGACCCGATGGTAACCGGCTTAAGTTTGTTTTAAATACCAATTCCGGAAACGACCAGCGGGTGGAGATGACTGAAATCATCCGGCAGGACCTGGATAATTTGGGAATGGACGTCAGTTTCAGTCAACTCGAGTTTAATACTTTGACGACAAAACTTAACTCCACCTACGATTGGGAAGCCATCGTCATTGGGTTTACCGGTTCGCTCGACCCTCATTTTGGAAGTAATCTCTGGTTGTCATCGGGAGACCTTCACCTATGGCACCCCCGACAGTCCGAACCCCACAGGAAGTGGGAGGCGAGGATCGATAAAATTTTCACTCAGGCAGTTAAAGAGACAAATCGTGACAGGCGGCGGACTCTTTACAACCGCTGGCAGCGGATAGTGAGTGAAAACCAACCGGTTGTCTTCACGGTTAAACCGGAACTTATTTACGCCGTCAGGGATAGGCTGAAGAACGTTAATCCCACTCCGATAGGAGGTTATAGCCACAACATAGAGAAAATCGGGGTTAAGGACTAGGTTTCATGATCAATTTTGCTCTCCGACGGCTAACAGTTGTTGTTTTTCTTCTCCTGGCCGTAACATTTGTCACTTTCCTCCTGATTGAAATTGCTCCCGGAAATCCCCTCGACCGTTACCGGGCTAATCCACAAATAAGTAATGAACTCGTCAATAAAATTGAGGCCGAGTACGGACTTGACGATCCTGTACTTGTTCAGTACTGGAACTGGTTAACCCGAGTGGTGCAGGGGGATATGGGATATTCCTTCAACCATCAGCGATCCGTTACTCCATTAGTCTGGGATCGGTTTGGCAACACCGTCTTTCTCATGCTGGCTTCCATACTTTTAACCTGGTTACTGGCCCTTCCCATGGGGATTTACTGTGCGGTGAACCAGTATAGCTGGGGGGATCAGATCCTCTCGGTCTTTGCGTTCGTGGGGATGTCAATACCAAATTTTTTCTTCTGTTTTTTGCTGTTGTACCTGGCCTCGCTCACTGGAAACTGGCCGTTATCAGGGATGACATCATTCAATTATCAGGACCTGTCTTTGTACGGGAAAGCCGTTGATCTATTCCAGCACCTCTTAATTCCCGTCGTCGTGATTGCTACGGCCGCGATGGCCCGGCTTCAGCGGATTACACGTGGTAATCTCCTGGAAATTTTACGCAAGCAATACATCACGATGGCGCGGGCTCGAGGATTACCGGAGAATCGTGTGATTTACGTTCATGCCTTAAGAAATGCCATTAATCCGTTAATCACGCTCTTTGGATACCAGTTCACCACCCTGATCAGTGGGGCGGCGCTGGTGGAAATAATCGTCAGCTGGCCGGGGATGGGCTCCCTGATGCTTTCGGCGGTTCGATCACAGGATCAGTTCCTTGTGGTTGGTGTCGTACTTGCAAGTGGGGTTCTCCTGATACTGGGGAATCTGATTGCGGATATACTGCTGACCCTGGTTGATCCGCGAATCAGCTACCGGGAGGCTAACTCCTGAGATGATCCGGGAAACGATTCGGCGATTGCGTCAGAACAAACTACTGTTACCGGCCTTCCTCGTACTGTTCTTGCTCTATTTTTCCTCGATATTTGCCGGTTTTCTAAGCCCTTACACCTACAAGAGTGCCGATCGCAGTAAGTCGTATCATCCGCCGACTGCCGTTCACGTCGTTGATGAAGACGGTTTAACCTGGCCCTATATTTACGAATACGAGTATCACTTCAACGACGCCTCACTCAGAGTTTACGAAAAAATTGAAGGGACCCGATCACCTATTACGTTTTTCACGGAGGGTGAGGAGTATAATTTCCTTGGACTCATACCAACGAATTTTCATCTATTCGGGGTAAAAGGAGATGCCAGAATCTATTTGCTCGGTGCGGATTCGCGGGGCCGGGATCTGTTCAGCCGGATTCTTTACGGTGGTCGAGTGTCCCTTTCAATTGGTCTGGTTGGAGTTGCCATTTCACTGTTTATCGGTCTACTTGTGGGAGGTTTCTCCGGTTATGTTGGTGGCTGGGTTGATAGTGCCGTTCAGCGGCTCATTGAGATGGTTATGATGGTTCCTGCTTTCTTTCTGTTGCTTGCGCTCAGGACTGCTTTTCCCCCCGACTGGAGTTCAATTAAAGTGTATTTCTTTATCGTTCTTATTATGAGTTTTATAGGCTGGGCCGGTATGGCACGGGTCATCCGGGGAATGGCACTTTCCCTGCGTGAGAAAGATTTCGTCCGGGCCGCTCGAGCGCTGGGCACTCCCGATTGGAAAATCATAACGTTTCACATAATACCCAATACCGCCTCTTATTTTATCGTGGCTGCCACCGTTAACATCCCCGGTTACATACTTGGAGAATCCGCTCTAAGTCTACTGGGACTCGGAATTCAGGATCCCCAGGCGAGCTGGGGAAACCTGCTTCAGGACGCCATGAGTGTGACCCAGATTAAGTTTCACCCGTGGATTCTCTTACCGGGGTTTTTCATCTTCCTGGCCGTCATGAGTTTTAATCTTGTCGGAGGTGCAATGAGGGACTGGTTCGATCCCGAACAGGAACTTCGTCAGTCGATTGGTTAGGCGATAACTGTGAGTTCTCCCTTACTTTCGGTTCAAAACCTGAACGTAACCTTCTACCCGCAGGAGCCCGATAGGCGTTTTCGGCCTGTTGTTGATGTAAACTTCTCCATCAGTAAAGGGGAAATGCTTGGTATGGTGGGTGAAAGTGGTTGTGGTAAAAGCCTGTCGGCACTTTCCGTACCCAATCTACTTCCGGCGGAAGCATCGGGGAAAGGAAATGTGAGTTTTGCCGGACGCGACTACGCGATTGGTTCGGATGCACTGAACGGTCTCAGAGGCCATAAAATCGGCATGATATTCCAGGAACCTCTTTCCGCCCTCAACCCTGTTTTCTCCGTGGGCTATCAGCTGGATGAAACCCTCGAACACCTGAGGGACCTTGATGCCGATGAGCGACGTGAGGAAAGCCTCCGTCTACTCGAACGTGTTCAGCTTGACCGTCCCGAGAAACGGTTGGACCAATACCCTCATCAGTTATCGGGGGGACAGCGCCAGCGGGTGGTAATTGCGCTTGCCCTTGCCGGGGATCCTGATTTATTGATAGCCGATGAACCAACAACAGCCCTCGACGTAACCATTGAGAGTCGAATCATGGAGCTGTTCCTGGAACTCAAGAACGATGGACTGGGAATTCTTTTGATATCACATGACCTACCACTCGTCGCCCAGGTGACCGATAGAACGACAGTGATGTACTCCGGTTACACGGTGGAGACAGCCCCCTCAAAAGACCTCCTGAGGGAGCCACAGCACCCTTATACTCAGGGATTAATGAGTTCATCAACCGAACTTGTCTCCGGTGAGAGCGAGCGGCTCTCCGTTATTGAGGGAGAAGTCCCGGATCCCACGGATCGCCCGTCGGGATGTCCTTTTCACCCCCGTTGTTCCGAAAAGGAATCCCGCTGTGAGGATAGGTTCCCGGAGGTCTTCGAGCCGGTTGAGAACAACGAAACTGCCTGCTGGGCCCGGGAGTAGGTGATGATATGCCCATTCTAGAGACTAACGACTTAACCAAGAAATATCCGATTTACGGAGGCTGGTTCCGACGGGTCCAGGATTACGATACTGCCGTTGACAACGTTGACCTAACGCTGCGGGAAAAGGAAGTGCTCGGACTGGTCGGGGAATCCGGAAGTGGGAAGTCGACCCTGGCGGAACTTCTCCTGAAACTGGAACATCCTAATTCGGGTCGTATATACTTCAGGGGGGATCGGATTGATACTTTAAGTCAGCGAAAATTTCGATCTTACCGGAATGATATCCAGATAGTGTTTCAGGATCCCCAGGAGTCCTTTGATCCCCGTTACACTGTGGAGGATTGCATTGAGGAAGGTCTTCAAAATTTAACCTCGCTCGATAAAGCGGCCCGCAAGCGTAAGATTAGAAATATGATAGATCAAGTTAACCTGGGTACGGGAGTTCTGGATAAATACCCTCATCAGCTCTCCGGGGGGCAGCGTCAGAGGGTTGGCATTGCCCGGGCCCTCGTGCTGGATCCGGCAGTCATCGTCTGGGATGAACCGACAAGTGCCCTGGATGTCTCCATACAGGCGCAGATTGTCAACTTACTCCTGGACCTGAAAGAGGAGTTCGGGCTAACCTATCTCTTCATCAGCCATGACCTTAACCTGGTCAAGTACGTTTCCGATCGAATCGCCGTCATGAACAATGGGACTATAGTGGAGCGTGGACCTGCCAATCGGGTTTATAATTCACCGAAATCAAAATATACTCACGAACTCCTGGAGGCGGCCGAGAAGCACCGCCCGACGACTTCCTGATGTTCTGTCATTCCTTCGGACGAGTGATTACAGCGTCTCCTCGATTCATATATTGCCCTAAGACAAAGATAGATCTTTTTCAGAGGGAGTGTCCAAAATTAGCTGGATAACTGACGTAGAACCTGACTGGACTGAATATCTCGACAAAGATCCTTTGCCCGATATTTTTGTGCTGGACGACGAACTGACGATTGATGGAACCGTTAAGGAAAACCCCGAGGATTTTCACGTCACCGAAATTCTCGATCAATCCCCCGGTGGAACCGGTCCAAACACATTCATTCGAATTAACAAGAAGGAAATTTCAACCCTTGAAGTGATTCAGGTCCTTGCGGAATTTCTCGATCGTGACTCGGAGGATTTTTGTGTCGCCGATTACAAGCACCGTCAGTCCGTCGCCAACCAGTGGATCTCGCTTGAGCACCTGGACCCACGGGCTCTGGATAACTTTCAGCACGATCAGATTGATATCATAAAAATTACCCGCCACGACGAAAAACTCAAACCGGTCGATCTGGAGGGGAACCGGTACGAGATAACCCTGCGAAACGTGTCGGATGGTGCCGCCGAGAAAGTTCGGTCAGCCCTCGATGTTTTGTCCGATCGAGGTGTGCCCAACTGGTACGGACGTCAGATGTTCGGATACCGCCAGAACAAACATTACCTGGGTTGGGCGCTCATCAAGAAGGAGTGGGATTGGTTTCTCTACGAGCTTTTAAACTCTCCTTCGGCCGCCGACAACCAGCGGCTTGTGTCCGCTCGCAATTCCGCCAAAGACGGTGACTGGAAGCGGGC
>JBDGPI010000240.1:5417-7648 GCA_042219765.1 Salsurabacterium abyssinicum (SeqCode) | reverse complement strand
TTCCCGAGGAGTTTCGAGCCGAGCGGGAGGCCCTTGAAAGTTTGAGTCGCTATCCTGACAACCAGGAACGAAGCGTTGAAGTGATCCCCCAGATTTACCGGCAGCTCTATCTTCGATCCATGCAGGCTTTTGCCTTCAACCAATTCCTGGCCGCCCGGATCGATAACTACGATCAGCTCAAAGAAGGGGACGTGGCCTACATGCATGAGACGGCCGGGTGTTTTCCCGTCATGGATCCCAAGGACGAGAAACCCCGTCTCGATCGGTTTGAAATTAGTCCCACTGGCCCCCTTTACGGAGAAAAATCACTGGGAGCCTCCGGGGACGTCGGGGAACTCGAGGACGAGATTCTGGACAACTGTGGATTGACCTACGGTGATTTTCAGCGGTGCCGTTACCCGGTTCAGGGGCGTCGCCGCCCGCTGCGGGTACCAATTACACAGGTAAGTGTTCAGGCCCTCGATAACAACAACCTCGAACTCGGGTTTTTTATCCCCCGGGATAGTTATGCTACGAGTGTTCTGGAGGAATTGCTTCAGCGAAGGCTTCCGTTTGAACGTAGTTGAAGAATATACTGAGGCATTGGATCGATTTTGGACTCATCGGTGTATCGAACCGGGTCGTGACACCGCTGCAACTACCAGCAGTAAAATATGTTGTCTCCTATCCCCGGCGAACGTTTGCTTCGAGAGGGTGAGATGATGTCAGACCCGTTGATACTTCAGTCGGACGGTACGTTGCTTCTTGACTCCGAACACGAGCAATCGGAGTCGTTTGCCGGTGAACTCAGTCAATTTGCCCGGCTGGAGCAGTCTCAGGATCGGTGGCACACTTACGAAATTGACAACCTCTCGCTCTGGAACGCAGCAGGATCGGGGGAGGAATCCGGTGACATCATAAACTGGCTGGAGGAGCATAGCCGGACTCCCCTAAGCAAGAAATTAAAAAATCGCATTCGCGATCAGGTAGACCGTTACGGTCAGTTGCGTTTGATTCCGGACAGTCAATCGTCGTTCCTACGGCTCGATGCCGACGACCCCGAGGCAATTAATCTGCTTCGTGAAGAGGACCTTCCGCTACCACCCCCGACTGAAATTGGTGAGGATTACGCCCTGATCCCCGAGGAAAATCGGGGCCTGCTCAAGCAGTACTACGCTCGGGAGGGCTGGCCGATCGTTGATCTCGTCGGGTACGACGAGGGCCGCAGCCTCCAGGTGGAATTGAACGACGATGTTTTCTCACTCAGGGATTATCAGCAAGACGCCGTTGATGCTTACATTGAGGGGGAGAAAAAAGACGGTGGCAGCGGGGTCATAGTCCTTCCCTGTGGAGCGGGAAAGACCATCACTGGCCTTGGTCTGATGGCCGAATACGATGTCAGTACACTAATAATTGCCACTCATCGAACCGCCCGCCGGCAGTGGAAGCGAGAAATCCTCGAGAAAACCAGTCTAACGGAGGATTTAATAACGGAATACTCCGGGTCAACGAAAGACATTCGCCCTGTAACACTGACTACCTACCATATGCTTACCTACCGGGATGAATCGGACAACCAGTTCCGACACATGGACCTCTTCAAGCGGGCGGACTGGGGATTGATTATCTACGACGAGGTCCATCTTCTACCAGCACCCGTGTTTCGAGCCACGGCCGAAATTCAGAGCCGTCGTCGGTTGGGTTTGACAGCCACGCTCGTCAGAGAAGACGGCCGTGAATCCGATGTCTTTAGCCTGATCGGGCCGAAACGGTACGAATGTCCCTGGCAAAAACTGGAAAAGGATGACTGGATTTCACCGGCCCACTGTACGGAATACAGAATAAACTGTCCGGATTCCCTGCGGCGGGAGTACAATCAGGCGGAGCGCCGGGACCAACACCGTATAGCGGCCGAAAACCCCTTCAAGCTCGAGGCTATTGATACGATACTCAATCGTCATTCCGGATCAAACGTTATTATTATCGGTTATTACCTCGATCCGCTCGAAGCCATTCAGGATGAGCATGATTTCCCCTTGATCACGGGAGAAACTCCAGTTTCGGAACGGCTGGATTATTACGAGGACTTCCGACAGGATCGAATTCAGGCTCTGATTCTTTCAAAAGTCGGTAATTATTCCGTTGATCTACCGAATGCCGACGTTATGATTCAGGTGAGCGGAACCTTCGGATCCCGCCAGGAGGAAGCACAGCGACTGGGGCGACTCCTTCGTCCAAATCAGGATGGTGGA
>JBDGPI010000240.1:0-5407 GCA_042219765.1 Salsurabacterium abyssinicum (SeqCode) | reverse complement strand
TGGAACCTCTTACTTTTACAATGTGGTTACGAAAGACACTATCGAAGTTGAGTACGCACGCCAGCGCAAACTGTTTCTACTCCGACAGGGGTACGAGTACGAAGTTGAAAAGCAATCATTTGACACTCGCTCAGGCCTCGCCACGGGCTGAGGGTATGCATTGTCGGGTTTAAGTGATTTACGGTTCGAGTACTCCCTGGAGGACCTGCCTACCCTTGTTGAGGCCTACGAAAGTGTTTCCGGAGAAGCGAAGCAGATCCTCAATCAAATCGTACACTCCTACAACAACGTATCCCTTCAGTGGCTGCGGAACTTACCGAGGCGTTTTCGAGATGAATTTGATTGCCTGTACGACAATAACCTCCTGGACCGAACGGAACAGGACGATCCAAGAGTTCCGCACGACCTGATATTCCTGCCCGATGGTCCCGGTCGGCGCTGGGATCAGTTATCCGGCCTGCTGCATCGATTACCGGAGGATTGTGTAAGGCAGTGGCTTGGTACTGCTACCGACATTGATCCTGAAACGCTTGAAACGAAACTCGTCTACCGTCGCCTTGCATCAAAAATTCAACCCTCGTCCCCCGACAGCTCCAGTCTGGAACAAGTTAAAAAATACCTTGGGGACGACCGGTGGATTTCCGTTGATCACCCCGAAATAGCGGTGGAGGCTTCCCTTGATGAATTTTACGGCGACCTGAATCAGGCGAATCCAATCCACGAAGCTTTGCTGGCGGGGCACCTGTTGCCGGTTTGGGATAACTCCTTTGCCGTCACGGGAATTCTCCGAGCGGAGGAGTGGGTTGAATCGAATCAGTCATCTACGGTTTCTTCCCGGGAAGCGAAAACGGCTCCGGAGAAAGATTGGGATCGGAGTCCCTTCAGTCTCTCCGAGCAGTTGAAAATTATTTTGATTGTTAACGATGCCTTGCCAATGCGACTTACCGAGGATGAGTCCCCCCATCGATTCGACTTGAAAGAAGCCGCCAGAATAGCTGGTTGGGACCGTGACCACGTCGAGTATCTCACGAAAGTTGTTCTAGAACACCAGTTCCTCGGTGCCGGTGATGACCGGTATTACGTAACCGAACGTTATTCCGAATGGGAAAATGATTCCTTCTCCCTGAGTCCCCTGGCCACGGGGCTGACCCTGACGGACGGTGAGGATGGTAACGTAACCACTAACGTTGATCTTAGCTTTGGCAACTTGCTTCGTTCGATCCTTGAGCAGTTAGCTGAACTGGAATCCGGGATTTCACTTGATGAGTTTGTTGCTGGATTTCGGTCCCATCCAAGTGTGCAGAACCAGGTTTTAGCAGGAACTATTGACCCAGAAGATCCCCTGGCCCGGACCAGGGACTTGATTGACCGTTCACTGGACTTACTGTACTGGCTCGGTTTGTGTGACAGGGCGGACGAAAACAAGAATCTTTACAGAATCAATGAGCGAGGTCGAAAAGTCGCCGGGGGGACTCGGCTTGAATCATCGGCCGAGGAAGAACTCCCGCTTATTCTCCAGCCCGATGGACAATTAATGCTACCGCTTGAATGTCCTCTTGAGACCTTCCTTCACGTAAACCCCTTCGGTCTGATGGCGAAAGTCGACCGCATGATTGTCTACCAGATTGACGATAAATCCCTTGTTCAGGCCCTCAACAAAGGGTGGGATGCCGCCGGGTTCCGGGAGTTCCTTTCGGAAAATGTCCGTGAACTTCCCAATCCAATGAAAGAACTTTTTGACGATATCCTGGAGGATGTCGAGGACGTCTCCATCGAGGAGGTTCACCACCTGCTCGAATTTGACAAGGGGGCTACCGCCGCCAAGGCCATGAACGTTTTGAACAACTACAAACCAAAGCGGATCAACGAAACTACTGTTGTCCTCAGATCCGAAACAAGTGAAGAAACTATCTACCGCAATCTGAGCCGTGGGGGAATCCGCCTCAAAACCAGAAGCGAACAGGGAGCAGCCTCCCCGATTCTGGATAGGTGACGTCTCCGGAGCCACTGAAAGGGTAGACAGTAAATTATGAATCAATGTAATATTGAAAATCTCGCAGTCCTGAATCTTGTTAATCTCATATTTTGCCCGGGAGATGTGAACTTATGACTGACTTAGTCGATAAATGGGTCCTGATAACAGGTGCCGCTCGTGGCATGGGGAAGCGCATGGCGAAACGCTTCGGCGAGGAGGGCGCTCGAATCGCCGCCGTCGATCTGGCCGAGGATGAATTAAACGAAACCGTTGAAGAACTCCAGGCGGACGGTATCACCGTGGAACCCTTTGTCTGTGATTTATCCCAGCGGGAAAACATCGACTCCCTCAGGGATGAGGTCCACGATGAAATTGGTTCAGTGGATATTATCGTGAATAACGCCGGGGTTGTTCAGGGGGGACAGCTCGAAGAAATCAGTGATGAAGAGGATGAATTAACCTTCGACGTCAACATAAAAGCCGTCCATTGGGTAACTAAGAAATTCCTTCCCGACCTCAAGGAGGCCGAGGACAGTCACATTATTCAGATGGCCAGTGCGGCCGGTATGATTGGTGTTCCCGATCAGGTTGTCTATTCCGCCAGCAAATGGTTTGTAATCGGATTTTCCCGTGCCCTCCGCCAGGAACTTCAGTCCTACGGTGAGGACCAGGTCAACATGACCATCGTCAGCCCCAGCCTTGTTGACACCGGAATGTTTGAGGGAGCGGAACCACCGTTACTTATGCCGATTCTCCAACCCGATTACATGGCCGATAAGATTGTCGAAGCCGTGAAAAACAACGATCTTTTCGTGCGTGAACCCTTCATGCTGAAGCTGTTGCCCTTTTTCAAAGGGGTTTTACCGATTGGAGCGGTGGACTTCATGCTGGATAAGCTGGGAGCGAGGGATTTGATGAATCACTGGACCGGCCGAAGCTAACGTCCACCCTGGTCTAAACGAATTGTCCCGAACAAAAATGTTTAGCCTTTTAGGTGAGAATCGTATACTTCGATACTGCTTTTTTACAATCAGTAATGGGTGATTTTTCTCGGAGAAACAGTGAGGAGTTACAATTTGCTTGCTTTTGCATTACATTGGCTCTAGGTCTTAATTAAGAAAAATCCCAAAGGTTTCCCCCGGTGATGCGGGCATGAGTTTTCTGATACGGTTCGATCAGTCCTGGCCCTCGACTGGAACCTCGGAAGTGGGAATTGAAGACGGCCTCCTGGTTCCGCCTGATTCTTTGGAGGATCCCCAGCTAATTGATTTCGAGGGGAGTCATATCGTTCTAACCCCTGGGTGGGTCAATGCCCATTCTCACCTTGAGCTGAGTGGATGTCCGTCAATTGATTACAACGGGAACTTCGTTGATTGGATATACGAAGTCCTTGATTACAAGGAATCAGTCTCGACCGAAACAATTGTACGCAATTACCGTGAGGGCCTCGATTCACTGCTTGAATCCGGTGTTGTGAGAGTCGTAGATCACTGTGACTTAACTGGTTCAATCCTCGAAATTCTTGACGAGCTTCCCGCTGGCGTTCATCTTCTGAAGGAATTAATTGCTTTCAACAGCGATCAAATCGAGAGCATAAAGAACGAAGCGAAGTCCTTTATTGAACAGTTGAAACGACACAACCAGTCCGGTGGTCTTGCACCGCATGCACCCTATAGCGCCCATCCGGAGGTTTACTCCTGGGCGGCTGATCGGAGTTCCGACGAGGAGCTTGCTTTGAGCACACACCTTCACGAAGTAAAAGCGGAGCTGGAATTTTCGGAGAACGGTAATGGTGATTTCCTTAAACTACTCCGGGAGCGTACTGACGGCGAGGTTTCGTCCCCCTACGACGGAATGCGCCCGCTGCCTTATTTTTTGCGTAACAACGTCTTTTCAAACTCGATGTTCGCGGTACACATGAATTATTTAGACGACCAGGATCTACGCTGGCTTGAATCGAGCCGTATCTGTCCAGTTTTTTGTCCTAAGAGCTATTCGTATTTCAATCATCGAACCCTTCCGGTTCTCGACTGGATTGAACGGGGAATCGATTTTGCTTTTGGAACTGACAGTCTGGCGAGTAATGATACACTCAATATGCTTTCGGAGCTCAGGTGCTTTCAGGAACTGACCGATGGGACAAATCCTGAGACGGTTTTGGAAGCGTTGACCATCAATCCGGCCGAAGTTTTAAACATTCCCTCCCGAGGAGTCCTGAGCTGGGGAACACCGGCTGATCTTTCCGTGTTTGATGTACCCTCAGGAGATTTGCGCGGTCTGGCCCGTGGAGAGGCCGAATCCGTGGCAGTCTTCCGTGACGGAACGCCAGTCTGGCAGGAAACGACCGTCTAGCCGGAATTTCAACCGCTTATAGACCCTCGAACGCTATCAGGGGTCCCGTCCAGATAGTTTTTTACTTTTTCTTTTGAGGTGAACGGATTTGCTTACATTTGCGGTCCCTAAGGGGCGAATGCTCCATGAAACGATTGATCGTTTAAACAAAATTGGAATTGAGCTTCCGGATTTTGACCCGGACAGCAGAGAGTTGATCGTTTACGACCGAGAGAAGAACTACAAGTTCGTGATTGTTAAACCATTTGATGTGACGACTTACGTAGAGTATGGGGCAGCGGACGTGGGAGTTGCCGGTAAGGATGTCATCGAGGAACACGATGCCGACATTTACGAACCCCTTGACCTCGGTTTCAGTGAATGCCGTTTAGTCGTCGCCCGCCCTGAAAACCAGGAAGCGAATCCGGATTATCCCCGTGTGGCAACGGAATTTATGAATATTTCCGAGAAGTATTTTGCCGAGAAAGGTGAAAACGTTGAACTTATCAAAATGCACGGTTCCGTTGAATTAACCCCTTTGATTGACCTGGCACATCGAATTGTGGATATTGCATCAACCGGGCGGACACTCCGTCAGAATGGCCTTGTTGAGGAAGAGACGATTCTTGAATCAAGTGCCAGGTTGATAGTTAACCGACCGGCAATGAAATTACACCATGACGAGGTCCAGACGTTAATTAACGATTTTAATTCAGTGATCAGCGATGCTCAGCCGTTATAAAGCTTCGGAAAGCGATCCTGATTTTACGGCTCAATATCCCCTCGAGGACGCCGATGAGGAGGTCACTGCTACCGTCACGTCCATCTTGAGGGACATTCAGTCCACGGGCTGGGAGTCCGTCGAGAAGTACTCCCGCAAATTTGACGAAACGGACCCCGGGGAGTCCCCAATTGAATCCTCCCGGTTCGACGACGCCTGGTCGGACCTGTCACCTCGGGTTCAGGAAGCTTTTCGAACCGCACGGAGCCGGGTGATACGGTATCAACGAGCCATTAAACCAAGTTCCACACTGATCAGTGACGGTGACAGCAAACTCGGGGAGGTGGTGCGTCCACTCCAAACGGTCGGTTGTTATATTC
>JBDGPI010000239.1:9487-12324 GCA_042219765.1 Salsurabacterium abyssinicum (SeqCode) | reverse complement strand
GACTGTTAAGTCGTGGATGAATCCCATGGGGTTATCCAGCCCATTCTTTATAGCGTTGGATAACGATTCTCTTGAATAAAACTGTGGAAAGAAATCACAAGTTGGAATGTAGTGACAATGAATGGCTGGGGTGAAGCCGATACCACGGGTGTAAGGCCGTGGAGTAGCTTCATTCAATTATACAAAACATGGACAACAGAAATTCTCTACAACGCTGACTGAAACTGTTTGATCGAGCGCTCCAAAATATCAATCATGTCACCCAGTTCATCTTTCGTACTCCCCTGAGGGGGCATAAATACGATAACGTCGCCAAGAGGTCGCAGTAACATCCCGTTTTCGCGGGCGTAGTTGCACACTTCCCAGGAGGCACGATCGTCGGGATCGAACGGAATCATGTTTTTCGGTTCCTCCATGATTTCGATACCGCACATAAACCCGGCCTGACGAACGTCGTAGACAATCTCCAGTTCGCCAATGGACTGAAGTTCATCACGAATATGCTGAATTTTCTCCGGCAACTCGGGTCGGATTTGCTTCAATTTCTCCAGGCTGGCCAGCGCCGCCGCACAACCGAGGGCATTCCCCGTGTAGGAATGACCGTGAAGTAGACCCTCGTGACGTTCCCCGAGAAACTGCTGATAAATTTCATCCGTTGCCATCGTAGCCGCCACCGGTGAATATCCACCGGTAATTCCCTTTCCCAGGCACATGATATCCGGGGTGACGTCTTCCGAATCACAGGCAAACATCGGCCCGGTTCGTCCAAAACCGGTGGCCACCTCGTCCACGATAAGGAACAGGTCTCGACCTTTAGTTACCTCTTTAAGTCCTGAAAGAAAACCGTCCACGGGAGGAACGATCCCCCCGGCACCCTGTACGGGCTCCACAAGGATTCCGGCCAGTTCATCACCATGTTCCTCGAGGGTTGCCTCAATCTTGTCGAGGGATTGACGGAGGACCTCGTCCGGATCATTACTCCCCGGCCACTCCTTCACGTACGGGTATTCGACCTGAATGGGTTCGGGAAGTAGTGATTCAAACGGCCAGTGAAACTCGGGATCCGGCACCACCGACATCGGCCCGAAGGTATCCCCGTGATACCCTCCTTTAAAAGTTAAAAACCGTTTCCTGTCGGTGGGCTGACCGGCACGGTTGGCCCAGAACTGAATAGCCATCTTCATGGCAATTTCCACCGCCGTGGCCCCGCTGTCGGAGTAAAACACCTTGTTGAGTCCGTCCGGGGTCACTTCCACCAGTTGTTCGGCCAGCTTCGTGGAAGCCACGTTCCCCTGGCCCAGCAGTGTGGAATGGGCGACCTCGTCCAGCTGTTCCCGGATCGCCTGGTCGATTTCGTCCACGTTGTGTCCATGGACGTTCACCCACAGCGAGGAAACCCCGTCGTAGTATTCGTTGCCGTCAACGTCGGTGAGCTTTACACCGTCACCACTCTCAATCACAACGGGTTCTTCATCCCGGTACCGTTTCATCTGCGTAAACGGATGCCACACGTACTGTTTATCCTTCTTCTTCAGTTCTTCGGGGTTCATCACAATCACCTTTCAATGTGGACTTGCCTTTGATTTATCCCAAAACGAGGCTCCGCCACTGTCGGTTTAACGGAACTCCCCTCCAAGCGATTGAAATCTTTTCAGAGCTTGTATATCGATGTTATTGGGGTCGTATGCGCTGAGTGATGTTCCGTAGTGACGGGACTATAAAGGCCATTACGTTCTTCCGCCGAAAATTCTATGATAACCATCGTACTTATATAAATCGTTGTTAATCGTTTCAAAAACGTACCATCAACCAACAAACAAAAGTTTTTGGCGGTTGAGAAGAAAAGCTCGACCCATATTTTCAAATATCGCGGGCCGTATCACAACCTGTTCTTCAACAAATCACCCCCTGTGAAAAATTTCACGGTCCATTTGATTTGTCATTAACATAAGAATCAACTATATTTGAGTTGATTAGTGAACAATCAGTAGATGTGCTGGAGTTTTTACCATGATCTATGACAATTTTCAGAACCAACGCGGTTCTTTCCTCGTTGCCGGTGCACTGTTTATCGTGGTTTTTATGATGGTGGCCGGCCTGGGCATCGATTCCAGCCGGTACTACCTGTCCGAATCCAACGTACAGAGCATCGCGGACGGGGCCGCTCTCTCCGGGGCCAAGGCTCTCCAGCAGTATACCGATTCCCCCGATCAATCCGAGGCGTACGATGCCGTGATTCGTTACATTAACAACCGGCAGGGGGAAGAATACGCCGACATCTACCGGGAGGAACCCTCGAAATACATCAAGGTTCGCAAAATTACCCAAACGTCTTCTCCCTCGGGAACAAGCAGTAACTGCCAGCCGGCTTCGTTCAGTATTCAAAACGGATCGATCCAGTCCTCCCAGCGAACCAACGCCAAAACGGAGGTGCTGGGGTCGGCCGTGACCGATCAAAACGGCAACCGAAATTACCCCGTGACCGCCCAGGTTACCATATCGGACACGCACGGGAACGACACCACCTACGAGCCCTGGGGAGATTACAACAATCCAAACAACGCCAATCTCAATAATCCCTCCAACAAAAACCAGCTTGACCTCTCCGATAAACCCCCATACACAAAAATTTCGGCCAAAGCAAGCTTGTACATGCCCGGATGGACGGGGGGCTACATGAAATATAGGGAAAAAAACTCCGCCTCGAATGACGTAAAAGTACTTCGTGACGGCGACGACGTGCCCGGCGTCCAGGGGGGATTCAACCAGAAGTCCGTGGCCAACTACATATCGAACTACGTGGACGGCTCCGACGGCACGGTGGACCTGAAGGAAAA
>JBDGPI010000239.1:8037-9477 GCA_042219765.1 Salsurabacterium abyssinicum (SeqCode) | reverse complement strand
CAAGGCCGATTTCCAGGACCTCGTCCTTCTTATTTCTCTGGAGCAGTCCAATCCCCAGTCCTCCACCGGTGGAAGCTCAAGCAGTAGCTCCACGTCGTATTCAAGCACGAGTACAACCGGTGGAAGTGGCACCTGCGGCTCCTCACAAAAGGACGTATTTTACCGTGTGGGGGTCCAGGTCTTCGAATCGTACAAACCGTATTTTATGCCCCAGGACGTGTTTGGGCGGGAAAACCGGGCGGTCAGTGATTACGCGGTGGCCGAAGTGAAACCGTCCTACCAGTACAAAACCAGCCAATCGATCCAACCGGTACAATGTGGAGTCTTTGCCGATCAATCGTTCGTTATCCGGGGGAATAACCTTAATTCGTCCTCCACGAATTACTGCACAAACGGGGACGTGTACGCTGGTTTGTCCGTGAACGGAACGATGGGCGACATCCTCGCTCGCAGTGGCAAGGTACTGAACAAGCCGGGGGGATCGTCGGGGAACACGATACGGTTTTCCGAACGAAAACCCGTCCCCCGCTTCAAGCAAAGCTCTCCCACCTACTACGACGTCAACCTGGGTAATTTTTCCAGCTGGTCGGATCTGAATGCCTGCCGGGGCCTTGCCAGGGCAATGCGGACCAAGGGAAGCAGTCAGGCGGACGTCCGCTGGGAGAACGGCGGAGCGGTTTGTGTGACCTACACCAATGGTCAATTTACCATCACGGGAAACAACAAGGGAAAAATACAATTGAGTAACGGGGACGCCGTGTCCATATACTCCGATGAGAAGGTCAGCTTTGGATCGAACGGGATCGGTTTGAAGGGGGGATTATACTGGGAAGGCGATATCGAAATTTTGATGAATAACCATGAATTTATCGGGGACGTCGATGTCCTTGGAGGACTTGCCTTATGGTCCGAGAGAGACATCACGTTTTCCAAAAACAACCTAACTGTCCGGGGAATACTGGGAAGCCGTGGAGATATTACTCAGCTAAGCAAAGGAGGAGGAACGCCCGTGTTTGAGGGGCTCATCACCTCAGGGGGAACCTTTAAATGGCTGGCAAACTCCAATAACTCTAAAATCACGCACGTGACGTCCAACTACGACCGTGAGCTGTTGACGAACCTCGAGAAATGGGGACCCTCAAAAAACGTTCAAAACAAAGTGAAGACTCCGGATTTCTCCCAGGTTCAGACCTACCTGATCGACTGAACCTGTAACGTTCCCGTATTGAAAGCCCAAGATAGCACATAACGCACAATACTTATCAACAGTGCTGGGACCACGTTGTCTCACAACCTCTACCTGACATACGAGTTACGAGATCTTTTTTTATCGTGATCACAAAAGGCTCGAGTTTACCTGAGAATGATGCTATCAGCATACTACTCACTACTGTCCTCTTACCGCTTACTACTCACTGCTTACTCCTTACTGCTAACCGC
>JBDGPI010000239.1:2218-8027 GCA_042219765.1 Salsurabacterium abyssinicum (SeqCode) | reverse complement strand
CCATTCACGTTCCGAAGCCTCTCATCCAGCGACGTGTAGCGGGTCGATTGGTCGTCGGTGTCCATGGCCATGTGAACGGCCTGCCGGGAACCGACGAGCACCGCCAGGTCACGGGCCCGGGTAAGCGCCGTATACAGCAGGTTTCGCTTCAACATCACGTAGTGTTGCTTTAGCAATACCAGCACGATCCCCGGGTATTCACTCCCCTGGCTCTTGTGGATCGTTGCTGCATACGCCAGGGTGAGTTCCCGTCGTTCGACCCCTTCGTAGGTAATCGTGCCCGTCCCGGGAAACTCCACCGTAATCTGTTGCTCCGACTCCTTCACGTTCTTAACCCGGCCAATGTCTCCATTAAACACGTCCTTATCGTAATTGTTGGTCAACTGCATGACTTTATCCCCCGCATGGTACACGTGCTTCGTTTCGGCCTCGCGCAGTTGTTTTTGTCTTCCGGGCCAGTCATTCAACCTCCTCTGCAGGGAAATATTGAGGTTTGTAACGCCACAGGTACCGTCGTACATTGGACTCAGTACCTGTAAATCCTCGAACGGATCCAACCCGTAATGTTCGGGCAGACGATTTTCGGCCAGGTCCTCCACCGTTTCCAGGGCCCGTGCGGGATCGTCCTCCTCGATGAAGAAGAAATCTCCGTCGGGATCGTTGTCCAGTTCGGGTTTTTTTCCCCGGTTGATTCGATGGGCATTCATCACAATACGGCTCTGCCGGGCCTGACGAAAAATCTCCGTTAGTTCCACCACAGGCAGTTCCTCGGAGTCGATCAAGTCATTGAGAACATTTCCCGGTCCCACGGACGGAAGTTGATCCGCGTCCCCCACCATAATCAACACCGTGTCATCGGCGAGGGCCTGCAGTAAATGGTCCATCAACCAGGCGTCGACCATGCTCATCTCATCGACGATCAACGCATCAACGGGAAGTTTATTATCCTCCTTGTAACGAAATATATTGGGAGGTTGATAGCCCAGTAACCGATGGATCGTGGAGGCTCCCCGGCCGGTGGCCTCGCCCAACCGCTGTGCGGCGCGTCCCGTGGGCGCAGCCAGTTCGATCGACTTCCCCGTTCGTTCCAGCAGGTCGAGTATCCCCTGGACCACGGTCGTTTTTCCCGTTCCCGGTCCGCCCGTCACGATAAACACGTTCTCCTCAAGGACGTTTCGTATGGCCTGCTCCTGGTCCGAGTTGTACGTAATATCCTCGCGATCCACAACGTCCTCTATCAGGTCCTCGACGGATTCGTCCGTTTCCGATAACTCGTCGATCAACGTGGATTCACGTTCGCGAAGGCGCATCAAATTGGAGGCCACTCGATCTTCCAGTTGATCGTGATAGGGTAAAAACACACGGATAGTTCCCCGCACGTCCCGGACGGTAAGTCGTCCTCTGTCACCGAGATCCTGGATGGTTTTCTGAACCTTTTCCGGGGGAGCTTCCACCATGTCGGCCGCTCGCTGTATAAGTTCCGGCTCCGGCAGATACAGGTGACCTTCCTGCCCGGCCTGGTCAAGCACGTATTCAAGGGCCGCTTCCATGCGGGCCTGTCCACTGACCGTGTCCCGCGACTGGCGAGCAATCCGATCAGCCACTTTAAAGCCAATTCCCTCCACTTCCCGGGCCAGACGATAGGGATCTTCTTCCACGATCGACGGGGCATCGTCTCCGTACCGATCGTACAATTTCCGGGCGTAAGCAGAACTAATGCCAAGTCCCTGTAGTTGAATCATCGTTTCACGCTGGTCCCGGTGTTCATCCCACTGTTCCTTGATTGATTCAAAGGTGGAGTCCCCGATCCCGGACACTTCCTTTAGCCGTTCGATGTCATTATCCATGATATCCAGGGTCTCATCACCGAACTTGTCCGTAATTCGCTCCGCCAGGGACGGCCCAATACCGGTAATTAAATCCGAGGCCAAGTAGGCTTGTATGTCTTCGAGAGAATTGGGTTTTCGGAACTGGAGACGTTCAATCTCGAATTGGCGTCCGTATCGAGCATGATCCCCCCAGGTACCTTCGATTTCAATGGGATGCCCGGGATCAACGGACGATAACTTCCCAACCGCCGTAATGGTCCCTTCCTCTTCCGTGTCCACCCGCAACACGTGGAAACCATTCTCGTCATTTTCATAAATAACAGTCTCTACTGTTCCCGAGAGCGATATGGAATTCACACTACAACACACACCTTGATAACTCTACAGGTTGTAATACAACAAATGGACTGGATGGGAGGGTCCTTTTACAAATGATAAACGTTCCATCGATTGATTCTTCAATCACGGTTTATTCCCAAATTTTACGTAAGTATGAACACCGATCCCACCTTTAGTTACATTAACGAAACTACCCTTTACAAATCTTATTGCTTCATGACGCCAACGTCGCCATTTTTGTATAACCGGATTTCGTTAGCCCATGGATTCGTCTATCCCCACAGTATATCCTCTACTCAACTTATATCACGCCGGTATATTACCCGGTGAACTGCATAATTTATCATTCCTCACCGGGTATCCTTTCCGCAGTTTTCCTAACGACCCGGTGGATTTTTGAATAGTAACATTTTGTTGAGGCATGAATCTCAAATTTGTGGTATACTTTATTTACAACGTTTAAACGCCACAGGGAGGTAGAAACTGTATTTCATAACAAAATCGAGGTAATTACCGGTAGTGTGATGTCCGCTGGCTCAAAACTTGCTCTTTTGTAATCACGGTCGATACAAATCTGTACCATCTCTATGAATCGCTATAAGGAATTGAATACGATGAATCCATCCCGGGACCCTGACATTCCCAACCGTGAGGACTTGGGCCAGCCCCCCATCATCAAAGGTCTAACAAATCAAGAAACGGGGCACGACATCCCTCTAACACGGAAGCAACTCGAACAGGCGGTGGTCATTCCGAACTGTGGTTTCTGGGACCTCCCCCTCGAACCGGGGAATACTTGCATCCCCGACCAAGCTTTCATCAGTCCACAGCTCAAAAAATTCATTGGATTTGAACCGGATGAATTTCCAAACTCCGTGTCGGCCTGGCACGAACGCATACACCCGGAGGACCAATCCCGGGTCGAGAAACAAGCTTCGGAGTACGTTAATGGAAAATCGGAGCAGTACGACGTACAGTACCGTATAAAGCACCGTAACGGAAATTGGCTGTGGATTCATAGTCTCGGGCACTTACAGCACAACAATGACAACGAATCGATTCGCTTTTCGGGGATGGACTGGAACATTACCCCCTATAAGAATCTCGAAAAAAAGCTCCAGCAGAAACAAAGTGAGTTTCGAAACCTGTTTGAGAACGCTCCAGTTGCTTACGTTACGTTCGACTCGAGCGGAATACTTCTAAAAGCCAACAATCGGATGGAACAGTTGACCGGTTTTACCTCCGACCAACTCAAATCCTGTCATTTATCCCAAGTTTTGGACCTGGATTCGGAAGATCAAACAACGTTAAAAAGCCTGTTGAACGAATTTAATAATCACCGTGAAACCGTCACCGGACAATTGAATGGTACTGATTCCAGTGGTAAAACACGCTGCGTACGCGTAACGTTAAAACCATATACCAGGGACAGCGATCAAGCTTCAATCGGCCTGGCCTCTCTCGTGGATATTACCGAGAAACAGAACATTGTCGACTTACTTGAGAAAAAAGAGCAACAATATAGGTCCTTCATAGAAGCCAGTCCCGACATTATTTATCAACTGGATCCGGACGGAACCTTTGCCTTTGTCAGTTCTCAGGTCGAGTCCCTTGGCTTCAGCCCCGGCGAACTGGAGGGTAAGCACTTTAGCTGTCTGTTGAAGGAGGAGGACGTCGGGCGAGTCAGCCGGGTCGAACTTCTTCAATATTACACCGGACTAACGACCGGACCGGATCGGGCTCCGCGCTTGTTTGACGAGAGACGAACCGGTAATCGGGCCACTCGTGATCTCGAACTACAGTTTGACCTTCCCGACGAGCAATACGAAGGTGAGCGGTACTTTGTAGTCAATTCCTCGGGTATTTACGATACGAACAACAACGATAACAGTAATCGTTTCCTGGGAACCGTCGGATTTATTCGGGAAATTACTCGTACCAAGCAGACGGAATTACGGCTCAGGGAGACCAAATCCAAACTGGAGCAAATGTCCTATCGTGATCCTCTGACGGGAATCGCCAACAGGCGGTACTTCTCCCGAGCCGGCACCCTGGAGTGGTCCCGAATGGAACGTCAGAACAAACCCCTTGGCCTCATCATGTTTGACCTGGATCATTTCAAACTATACAACGATGCCCTCGGACATCAAAAGGGGGATGAGGCACTCCAGCGGACGGCCAACATCATGGACCAGTTCCTGAAACGAAGCGGGGACGTCCTGACCCGATACGGTGGAGAAGAATTCGCTGCAATCCTTCCCGATACGGATTTGTCCGGGGCCTACAACCTGGCCCTGGAAATACGGGAGAAAATTGAAGACCACAAAATTGCTCACCCGAACTCGAACGTCTCTCCTTACGTTACGGTAAGTGCCGGGGTGGCTTCGGTGGTTCCCACGCAAAATTGTTCCATACAGGAATTGCTCAACAAAGCAGACGAAGCACTTTACCGTGCCAAGTCAAACGGTCGTAACAGGGTGGAAAAAGGCACGCGTTAGGCGTTTGGGGTGCGACCCGAGTAATTGGCTCGTGACGCGGGATCCATCACGGTATCGTTAACGACCAACGTGACGGTTCCCTGCTTTCGGTCCTGTACGTCCCCGGGCTCGATAAGCTCCGTTTCTTCTACGATAAACGTCTTATGGGATGACCGGGTTTCGTATTTCTCAGCCGGTTTAACCTGACTCACTTCCTCGCCGGTTAACTCTTCAACACCGTTTAAAATCATTCGCTCATTTGTCTGCCGGTGATCTCCTTCCAGTAACACGTCACCTGATTCACCATCCAACGTATAATCCACGTATAGAAATTTCGACATTACCTGTTTTCCCTACCTTTCCGTATTGCTCTCATTGATCACCGAAAAAACCAACGGTTCATAATGCAATTAAACCTAATTGAATCAAATGGTTTTAACCTTTGAAAGGTGAACATAAAGCCGATCGCCGGATAAATCATAACTATAACAGGGCTTACTTGGACCTAACGGATAATGAATACCCCGCGTAGCTCTTGAAGTGGAAAAAGGTTGCTATTATCTTTAAACAATGTGGTTATGGATATACTACCCCGGCAACTTCAAGAAAATATAATCGTCAGAATTTCTCGTTTCGTCGAACAGCCGTTAATGGCCGAAAAGACAACCATTGCTACCGGGTGGGTATGCTGAGCCCGGGTACCCCCCTGTGAAATCGAAGGACGTACTGCAACTTGATTTGTGTGACTTTGTGTGACTGATGGCTGACAGCAGGGTTGAATGATGTGTGAATACGCAATTTTCACACAGTATTCGAGCCAGGGAGGATCGATTAGTGTGGCATTAATTACCTGTCCGGACTGCGGTCAGCGATATTACAATATCCACTCGGAATGTACCCAGTGTGGGTCCCCGTTTTCGGAACAAAAAAAGCAATCCCCAACGTCGTCCTCCAACCTGTACGACGTAGCAACGCTGGCCATTCTCATGTTCGTTTTACTCGGCGTATTTTACTCGGGAAACGCTTTGCTTACCGGGTCGACGAGCATGATTTACGACGAACGGATGGCCTATAAAAAAGCAAGTCTGGGAAAAATTCGTCTGGCGTTAGAACGATGCCGGACGGGTAGTCCGCGGGGAGCCAGCGATCGCTGTCTAAAACTCG
>JBDGPI010000239.1:0-2208 GCA_042219765.1 Salsurabacterium abyssinicum (SeqCode) | reverse complement strand
TGCTTGCAGTTGGATTCCCTCACGGACCAGGGGTATATTTCGGAGGTCCCGTTTCCTCCCAAGGATCACGTCTGGGTTCATCGTTACAATAGCCGAGGATATCACAAGGTTGACGTTAAAAAGTCTTCACGGGCCCCGGAGCCTTCGAAGGACTGCGATCCCAATCAATCGGTGTGTATTGAGATCTATCCCTGATTGACGGGAGCTTCAGGCAATCTTTCGGGGAGCTTCGGATTCCACGTAGACGTACTCGACGTCCCAGTGAGACAGGCGTTCAATTTCCCGGGCGGTAAGCTCGTGACCGGCCTGAAACAGGACAATCGGGCCTTTGTTACGAATTGGACGACTCAACACCATTCCTGGCTTCAAGTCTTCAATCGAAACTTTTAAGTCCATTGTTACCACCCTGTTCCCATTATCGACCTTAATCGTCACAAAGTTCAGGATGGATTTAATTGAGAAGAAAGTCGCTTCGCGGGGCCAAATAGATCCTAAGAAAAAGAAACCCGTGGTTTTTGGCTGTTTGTGGTTAGCGATTGGCCATTGGCTTTAAGCTAAAAGCCAAAAAGCAAATAAGCCAATAAAACCAACTGCCGAAGGCTGATAGCTGAATACTGCATGCTAATTAAAACAGTTTTTTTGATCCAATCTTTTTCCCGTAAAAAAAGATTGGTACATCAGGTGGAATCAATCGACGTAACTGATTAGGGTCTCCATGTTCCGTCCGTAGTCCTGTTTCCAGTCGTCCTCGACGGGCGTCTCCAGTATTTTGGGCGTATCGTCCCATCGGGCATCGTTCATCAGACATCGAAATCCTTCCTCCCCTATGGTTCCCTCCCCAATATCCTCGTGGCGGTCTTTGCGGGCACCGACCTCGTGCTTGGAATCATTGAGGTGAAGTAGTTTTACGAGATCCAGGTCGAGTATATCCTCGACCTGTCCCATGCACTCCTCGTAACTCGACTCCGTACTTAAATCGTATCCGGACGCGTGCACGTGACAGGTATCAAAACAGTAGGCCACACGGTCGGGGTCCTCGATTCCCTCGCGCATCTCGGCCAGTTGCTCGAAGGTGTAGGGAAGCTTCGATCCGGAGCCGGCCATGGTTTCCAGCAGAACCATCGAATCCAGGTCCGGCTCGCGCTCGCGAAGAACATTCAAGCTGTCCTGGATTCGCTCGATTCCGGTATCTTCCCCGGATCCGGTGTGGGCCCCGGGATGAAGTACCAGGTGGGGAATCCCGAGCTCGTGACAGCGCCTCAACTCCTTAGCAAGAGTATTTATTGCCTTCTCACGCTGATCGCCCGGTGGTTTGGCCAAATTGATTAAGTAACACGCGTGGGCATGCATCCCTCCCGGTAGCACACCCACGGAATCCTTGAACCGGTCGGCTTCCCCTTCCTTGAGTTCCCGGACTTTCCACTGCCGGTTACTGGATATAAATATCTGGGCCGCGGTTTCCCCGATTTCACGGGCCCTTTCGGGTGTTTTATCGATCCCACCCGAAATAGAGACATGAGATCCAAGCAAACATCCTTCCGGTAGGTCAGGCATCTTTGCAACTACACCTCTCAAAATAAAAGCTGATGTTTTCATTTCGAATTGAGCCATTTTTACCAATTAACTGTTTCGATTCAAACGCGGCGGAACGCACATCCTGCAAAATGATCAAAACCCCATACAATACGCTATCCCTCGGGTTCAACGTGGATAAATACTCGTGAAATCTCATTTTCCTCACAAATTGCATCACGCAACTCTTCCTCGGCTTGATGCACTTTTTCGAGGGCCATCGCCCCGGGACACTCCACGGTCAGTGACACGTGATAAATCGGTCCGACGTGATGAGCGCGGATATTACGTACATTCGAGAACATCCCGTGTTGTTCCACGGCACGTTCAATGACACCATAAATTTCTTCCGGTGCCGATCGTCCCGTCAAATAATCCACGTTTTCCCGAAAGGGCTCCCAGCCTATTTTTAGAATGAACAGGCCAATAACCATGGCCACGGCAGGGTCCAGCCATCCCACGGCAAAATAATCCCCACCAACGGCAATAACCACGGTGAAATCGGCCAGCACATCCCCGGCCTGGTCGTATCCAATGGCGGATAAAGCCGAACTCGTAAGGCGTTCCCCTTCACCGAGAAGAAACCACGCTATCAGGGCTTTCAACAGCATCGAACTTCAAATAACTCCTAACCCC
>JBDGPI010000238.1:0-3387 GCA_042219765.1 Salsurabacterium abyssinicum (SeqCode) | reverse complement strand
GACTGGATCACGAAACCGGTCGATCGCCAAAAACTCGTCGAAGCCCTGGCCAATCACCTCGATGAATCCGATATGGCCGATCGTAATCCACTCGATGAAGTGGACTGGACCCCGGAAGACGAACTGAGAGAATTATTCATACAGGCGTGCGAACACAACAACGTCGATCAATTGAGGAAACTGTCGGAGCAACTTTTAACCCGTGCCCGTGAACTTGATTCCAAGGAGTTACTGAAATTTGCAAAATCATTGAATAAAAGAGTAAATAATTTCAAAATTAAGGGTGTTGAACGAAAATTGGATCAGTTCAGGGAGGCCTTCATGTGAGCCAATCCGACAAACCGTTACCCTCGGCCCGTATCATGGTGGTGGACGACAAGGAAGAAGTACTGCGTGAACTTGTAGCTACGTTAAAAGCGCACCTCAGTCACGAGATCATTTATGCCACGAACGGGGAAGAAGCCCTCGAACAGTACGAGAAGTCGTCGCCGGACCTGATTTTGCTCGACGTAAAGATGCCGGGAATGAACGGCTACGAGGTTTGCCGTGACATCCGTGATTACGAAGGGGACGAGGACAAAAACACGTACATTGTGTTCCTGACGGTAAAGGACGATCCTGAGAGTGTACGGCGAGGATTTGACGCCGGCGGGGACGATTACGTTAACAAACCGGTCCAGGAGGAGGAACTGTTGGCGCGGGTCGATCGTCAGCTCGAGCTGAAATTGCACCGGGATCGACTGGAAATGATGGTCGAGAAGCGAACCCGGGAACTGGAGGAACAAAAGAAGAAGGTTGAACAGAAGAACCTTGCCCTGAATGAGGTTATCGAACGCCTGGAAAACCGGGAGCAGGAGATTTCCGAGGACGTTAACGAAGTCATACATGAATCGGTCCTGCCGAATCTCCGCAAGCTGGACGGTCGCATGGACGACGTCTCCCATGAATTGCTCAAAAAAACCATCCAACAGCTCGAAAACGTCTCCGAACAGGATATCCCGACGTTTGACGAACTCCCCGCTGAATTAACCGCCACCGAACGAGAAATTTGCCGGCTGATTCAACAGGGGTTAACGTCTCCCGAGATTTCCGACGTGCTAAACGTGCAGTCCGACACCGTGAAATGGCACCGCCAGAACATCCGCGAGAAGCTGGACCTTGTGAATGAAGACGACTCTCTGAACACGTACCTATCCAACCATACCTGAAGGTATCCAAATCCGCTTTTCCCTGTTAAGTCCATCACCTGTCCTGAAACATATAGTTGGTCTTGTCCTCGGTTTTGTCTTGCTTTGTTCAAATCCTGTAATTGGTTTGTCGTCTTATTGGAACCCTGATGATTTTTATTTTTCCGGTCACCTGCGTGAACACGGGGGCGTAAATCTCGAGGATCAGTCCGAGTTCAATGATTCGGACAACAGCCAGTTTCAACTCAATGAACTACGCACGGAACTTCTGCTGGAGGGGCGTTACGACTGGTCCGAAGAAATTTCCGTAAAAGGAACACTCCGCGCCAGCCGTGAGGCTTCCCTTCCGTACCTCGAGGATCTGGAGGATCGGGGACAACTGTCCGGAACCACGACCGGCGCCGGTGATCTCCAGGAATTCTACGAGGAGGAACAGTTCCGGGAACTGTTCCTTGATTACGAAGTCAGTGACGGGATCTCGTTTCGCGCCGGCAAACAGTTCGTCTCCTGGGGAAAAGGTTCTTTCCAGCGTGCCCTCGACCTGGTGCAGGGATTTGACAACTCCTGGAACCCTTACGTCACCACCGAGGAACAGCGCCGGAAGTCCCTTACCATGCTCACCGGCAACGTGGATGTACCGGCGGGAAATGGAAACCTGGAATTTGTGGTCTACCCGGGCCTGGACGACGTGGAGGACATCGGTAATACCGACGACCTAATTGGCGGGCGAAACGCCGCCAACGGACTGCGTGGATTTGATCTAACGGACTACCCGGTATCCTCGATAAAATCGGAGTTCGGAAGCACCGTCGGCCCACTGCTGGGGGATCACCCGGATGCCGATCCCGAAGATCTACAGGGGGGAATCCGATGGTCGGGAACACTCTGGAGAAACCGCGTGGAATACAGTCTCGTATACCTTCAAACACACCAGAAAGAGGACGTTAATAGTACTCGTTCAACTTTAACTGCCGGCCAGGCGGCGGTCTTGAACTCCACGGCGGGAGTCCCAGGACTCTATAGTGCAGGCGATCCAACCGGTGTGTCCCCCTACAAAGGACACCACACCTCGAAATGGACCGAGAGACTCCACCCGGAAATTCAGGTGTTCGGTGGTTCCGCAAACTACTATTCTACGGCGCTGGGTCTGGTCTTTCGGGGAGAGGTGGCATACGTGGACGACCGCGTCTTCAACACGCTCCCCCCGGCCGGTGACATGCCCGGCAAGCCGGCTGGAACCCCGTATCCCTCGGCCTTTGTGAAAGACAACCTCGATATTACCTCGGCCGGTGTGGTGCAGAAGGACGAGGTCCGCATGATGCTGGGGATGGACCGCCAGGCGAAATTTACGCGCCGGTGGTTGAGCTCCGACCGCCCGGGGTTTTTAACCCTGGAACTGTTCGACTTCTGGATCCCCGATCACCGCGAGGCGGACCGTATCGACCTCTCGAAGGATCGTTCCGAAGAAGCGAAGGAACATTCCCTGGAGGCTATTACCACACTCAACTGGAGCTATGCCAACCGGACGATCAAGCCGTCCGTGACCGGGTTGTTCGACCTCAGTTACGGAGGAAATACGGCTCTGTTACCCGGTGTGGAGTACGTGATCTCGAACCAATGGGACGTCAAGCTGGATGGTGTATTTCTGTTCGAAGCCCACAACGACGGAGCCAACATTCAAAGCTACGGTGCACTGGGCGAGGGTGATAAACTGGTTACTACGGTCACGTACCAGTTTTGACTTATCTTTTTTTACGAGAAAAAGATAAGTGCAAAAAACCTGTTGTGTTTTAGCATTCAGCCATCAGTTTGTAGTGTATTAGCTTGTTGGCTCGTTCGCTTTTTAGCTACCTGGCTTGAAACGAAATAGCCAATAAGCCAGATAGCTAACAAGCTAAGTAGCCAATAGCTGAACGCTGATTGCTAACATTAAAGTGGGACTGTAGTGATCCTTAATATTCATTGAGGAAGATTGAATCACCTTGAATAAACGGCATTGTTGAATTCGCTGCGACACGATGTCGCGTACAGCGAATTCTAACCCTCGGTGCGAACAGGACGTTCGCGAGAATGAACGTTTCAAAGTGATTCAAACATCCGGTGTATTGTCCGTACAGTGAGGAACGCTCCATGCCAGAGTACTTTTATGAGTCCACTCTAAAAACCCTTATTCGTCATTCCTGCGAAAGCAGGAATCCAG
>JBDGPI010000237.1:0-6527 GCA_042219765.1 Salsurabacterium abyssinicum (SeqCode) | reverse complement strand
GCGGAAGGAACCGTACCGCAAAAAGCGTTTCTGCGCCCGAGCTTCAACGCTCTTGAGGCAAAGGAACGGGATAAGGCCGAGAACGTTTACAGGTCGGACCGGACGTCCATCAGGATGTTGCCGACCTCTTCGGGGTTACCGTTGTCTAAGGCCGTCACAATCTCTTTTAAGACGGTTTCGTACTCTTGGGCTTTCTCGTACTCATCAAGGTCTTTGTGGAATGTATCAACGGCCTCATTGATGCTCTGGGCGCTTTCAACCTGGGCGTCGCTTACGGCCTTGATTTTGTCGTTGGTTTTCTGAATACGTCCGGTTTCATCATGAAGTTCCTCGATGGCCTCGTTTAATTTCTCGCGCTCGTTTCTGAGTGTCTGCTGGCTCTGCTCTCGGGATTGATTTAGTTGGTAAAGAACCACACCAACCATCCAGATCAGGCTGATTGTGACGGCGCCGATCACGGTCGGCATGATCCAGGAGGAACCAAAGGCGTAGCGCTGGTCGACTGGATACGCTAACCGGTAGGTCTGGTCAATGTAGATCAAACCGCCAATTGTGGCGATTACCGGGGCGGGCCAACCCCAGAAAACGATTTTGATTCCGTACTTTTTCCAATTCATAAATTAATACCCGTAGCCTCGTTCATAGCCTTGTTCATGTGATTGCTCTTTTTGCTGTCCGATCTCATGGGCCTGCTCCTCCTGGTAGTTGGTCAGTTCGTAGTCATGCTTTTGGGCGTATTTAGTTTCTCTTCGATCGATTTTTTTCATCGATTCCTTGGTGTGGGCGATACCTAATCCGGCCATCTCATGCGTTCGATACCAGTCTCCGGACTCGGTCTGGTGATAGCAGGTGTTTCGATCTGCGGACTGGTAGGATTGCTTAATTGGTTCGTCGAGTTCCTTTTTAATCTCTCGTTTATGTTCATCAAGTGCACCGCGTTCGATATGACTGTGTCTGATCTCCAGGGTGGCTTCCTGGTGGAGACTTCGATCCTGGTCCCAGGCTTCCTGGAGTTGGTCAACCTGGTTAACGTGTTCCTGCATTTTCTCCATCTGTTGACCGATTTCAGGGGTGGGTTCGGGCTCTTTGGCCTCGTCGTAACTTTCCTGGATTTGTTTGTATAACCCCTCTGAAGGCGTTGGAACCGGTTCCTCCCAGTGGCTAATCTCCATCTCAGGCGATTTGAACTCCTGCCCCCGGGGAAGAGTGCCGTCGAATCGCTCTATTTCGATCTGCGGTTGTTGAACCCGATGTAACGGCGGGTGATCGGGGTAAAGATCCTGGGCCATCTCGTCGGCATAGGTGTCTGGCAGGTGCCCGTACTCTGCCTCTTTTAACTTTGGCCCTTTGAAACCCTTCTGATAGTCGCGGTCGATCTGATCAAACAGGATATCCTGTGAGGATTTATACTCGCGTGGCTCGTACTCCGGCTCCTGGACAAGCTCCTGTTCATAACGGTGCATGATGGATTGGGTTAGGTCGTATTCCTGGACGTGTTCGTACTCATCCGGATCAATCTCATAGGCCAATGTCGAGGATTTGGTTTGTTCGTCCTCAATCTGATTGCACAGTACGTTTGCATCATCCGTGTATACTTCTACGTGTTCCTGGGCTCGACTGATCGCAGTATAAAACTCTTGTTGGCGCGGAAGGTTGTTTTCGGTCGATACGTTCCAAACCACGCTTTTAGCGTCCTGCCCCTGCGCCTTGTAGACGGTGCCAGCGTAGCCGTAAGTGAGTGGGATTCCGTCCTCGAAGTCCTCTTGTCTCAAGGGGACGGTGTGAGCTTCACCGTCTGGAGTGTTCACTTCGACGTTCACATCGCCTTCCTCGGTGACATTAACAACTTCCATGGTCGCGTTCTTGTTTAGCTTGATCTCGTCGCCAAACACCGTTTCGCAGTCGTGGATGGTCTTGGTGGATTGAACGGTGTCACCAGCTTGCAAGCCAAGTTCCTCGCGCTCATAGGCACCGGACACGTTCACCTGTCGATCGGCGGGGTGAAGCTCCCCGCGCCGTTTAAGTTCCTGGCGGATTGCATCGTTGAGCGCTTCAACCTCTCGGTTCTGTCCGCTTATGACCATTGTGTCTCGGTCGTAGTTTTCGGCAATTCCTTTGATCCGCTCGGCCGGATCGTCAATTTCCGCCAGGGCCTCATCCACAGATAGCATGCTCAGTGCTTCACTCGGAGTGTCCCGACCGGTTTCGACGATCTCCTGAAGCCGGTCATCCTGCTGTCGGAAATTGTCGTCCATACGGATGGATTCTTTGCCCTTCTCCTGGAGGATCTTCCGGAAGTTGCCACCGGCTCCCACGGCCGGTAGCTGATCGGGGTCTCCCACCAGCATGATCTGATCGTCGTGTTCCTCAGCAATGGATACCAACCGATGCATGTCCTTCGTCCCGACCATTGACGCTTCGTCAATGACAACGAGTTGAGACGGCCGATCTACGTCGGAGTCTCCAGTATGTCGTTCGATGTACGAGTGAACGGTCTGGGTCTCCATTCGCGCTTTCTCGGCCAGTTCGGCTGTAGCCTTATTTGATGGGGCCAAGCCCACGGTGTTCACACCGTCCTGCTGGGCGAATCGTTCTAATTTCTCGGCCGTCGAGGTCTTCCCGCTTCCAGCCTGCGCAGCGACGGCCAGGATGCGGTCGTTACTGCTGATGGTTTCAGTAAGGAGTTGTTTTTGTGCTTCCGATGGCGGAAAGTCAAACTCCTGCTCCCATTCGTCAGCCGTCATGTTCTGGAGTTCCTCAATGGCTTCCTCCGAAAAGAACCGCGGACTGTTCCGACTGGCTGTGGCTTGTTCCATGATCTTACGTTCGCGAAGGGCCTGTTCGGGGGTTGTTAATTTGCCGTCTCCCAGGTCGATTAACTGGCCGTCGTTGATGGCTTCCTCAATGTGTTCATCCAATTCGTTTCTTTCGATTGCAGGAAGTCCCCGCCGGGATCGCTCCGCCATGTACTCCTTGATAACGTCGGTCTTTCGCAAGACGTTGGATTGCTCAGTAAGTCGTTCCTTCGCAAAGTCAACGGACACTTCTCGGTCGCTCGCTTCGTCCGGAGTCTCAAAAAAATACTCGGACTCAGACTGGTTAGTAAGTTGACTAAATCGAGCGTTATCAGATTGTAACTGCTCCTGATTCCATCGCTCCCATTCAGCTCCTGCCAGGGTTTTCCCGGGAGAATGTTCAAGCTGGCTGATAAATTGTTCGTTTCGTTCACGGACGTTCTCTGGATCCATGTCTTCGCCTTCGTAGTTGGAATTGCGATTGTCCAACCACGCCTGGAAGTCACCGAGTCCATCTTCTTTTTTGTCGAGAATTTCGTTGCGTCGGCTGGATAATTCCTGGATATCCTCTGGACGATATCCGGACAATTCGAAATGACCGGCTTTGGGTTGGCCGGTCTCTGCACCTTTCACGACAGGTTCACATTCCAGACCCAGTTCATGTTCAAGTTTGTGTTGTAATTTATTACGGAAGCGCTGGCCAAATTCTTTTACGCGATACTGCAGTGCATCCGTGGCGATCGGTTTCACTCGGCCGTCCTCGGTCACGGCCATATTCGGGACGATCGAATGGTGCTGTAAGTGCGGTTCTCCATTCGTGTTATTCGTGTCATCGTAGCTCATCCATCCTATTTCCCCAGGGCCAGTATCACCTTTCCCCATGTTTGCGTCCAGCTCGTCGGCGATCTCCTGCATAACCTCGCGCTGGGCCTGTTGGGACTTCTCCAAGATTCCCTGTCGTAACTCGTCCGGTAAGGACGTATCATAAATCGCCATGCTTACAGATTTCGGCGCGGAAAATACAAGGTCTCGATAAGCCACGTCGTCGCTTCGTGCTCGAAGTTCAGTCTCCGAACCATCCGGCCGTCGCCCTTCCATAATGTTGGTGTATTCCTGGCCGGATAATGTCTCACCTTCATCGATCCCGAAATGCTCCCATATCTTGCCCTCGGCTGTCCGGTAGCGCATGGAATTCGTCCGAACCACGTCAGGGGCCAGCATGTCACTCGTCGTTGCGACGGCTGTATCGCCTCGATCTGGTTCGGGATTTTCCTTCACTTCCACTCGGTTGTAGGCGTCACGGTTTCGATGCCTCTCCGGGCTGGGGCCTCCGCCGTTAACCATTGATTTGTGTTCGGTCTGATTCATGTTAAGCATCGGGATCAACCTTTCGCGCTCGCGTCCGACCTTTCCAGGGCTGGACAGTTTCGTTGCAACCGTTCGGGAAGTTAACGCATCCCCAGAAGTACGATCCGTCCGTTCCGGAACCTTTTCGGATTACCATTTTTTCAAAACGGCTGGACTGTTCATCATCACTTTTGCATTGACAAATCGGTGGATCAAAAATGATCTGGGTTTCCGTATCGGCCCAGACAACAAAAGAACCATCCTCGATTTCAGGATCATATCCGTCGAACAAATCACGCAACCGGCCTTGGGTTGTATGGAAGTAACCGGTTGAATCCTCATACTCAATGCTGATCTCCACAATAGATCCTCCCCGCCTTATCCCGTTCAACTCGGCCAGGTTGAGTATCGGCCGGAACACTTGCATTTCTGTATCGTTCGAGAACGAATAGAACTCGTGGAACGGTGCGCTGTCAGATAAGAGCGCCAGCGTGTTATTTCGGTCGGACGGCCTTTCATAACGAGAATTAGAATCACTGATCCTGGGCCGTCCGACCGGCACCATAGTACTGGCTCTAATGCCAGGACTATGGTGCATTATTTTCATACGCTTTACTGCAGGATAGGACTTAAGCGGCGGGTCGTCAAATGCGCGCGTGTGAGATTGCTGGAACCAGAAACGGAAAAAAGGAAAGTTGTTGTATATTATACAACGGGTGTTGGTACACCCTGCCCCGTTGATCGACGAACTTAATATCGATCTGGGGCGTGGGGTGTTCTTTTCGGCCAAGAAAAGAGGTCGGTAGTTAGTACCCGGCAAAACGGGGAGTACATTCATAATTGGCGGGCGAACTCAATCCGCAAAAAGAAAACATCTATTGGCACCTCTGTTTCTTGGCCGAATTCGATGACTGTTCTTATTATCGTATTTCTTTCCGCTGAAATCAACCGTTGTTTTTCCACAAAAATCGAGTAGGGGTTTAACGATATTCTAATTGAAGGCATATAGAAATAATTATACATTAGATTTTGTTAATGATATAATAGTTACCATAATAAATTAAAAGTTGACACCTCGGCTTGGTGTAGCTCATATGTTTCAAAAAGAAGGAGGTGAGAAACCGTGACACTTTTGGATTTAGACGTTGACGTTGATGGTGATATTATGATTTCAAAATCATACATCGACTGGATGTTTTGGATTGCTGGTGGACTGGTTTTGTTGGCGATCCTTGGGTTGGTTGCGTGGTCGCCAGGACTCCAAAATGTTTTGCTTTCATGGGGAAAACAACTCCCCGAAGCCGTTGGAGCGGCCTCGGGGATTGTTTCCTTTTAACGAGGTGGCAGAATGCCACAACGTATTGGCAGTGTGGTTTAATTATCGTCGGTAGGGGTTAGAATGTCAATTCACGCGTGCCACAAAAAGCGCTGTGAAGAACCACCGATTGTGCCGGGGTGGTGGAATTGGCATTCACAGCGTATTGGCAGTGCGTGGAGCGGTTTTCCGCTCATGTGGGTTCGACTCCCACCCCCGGCACATTCTTCCTTATCCCGGTAAAATTCGCTTATACCAAGGTTTCTCATCCGGCCGTGTTCGCTGTTCGATCACTTCGGCCGTATCTTCGATCTGCCCGGTGCGTTCGGCCACCGTCTGGATCGCTTCCAGGGCATCGCTCATGTTGTCCTTGAGATCCCGCCGAAGCTCATCCCGTTCTTCCTCCAGGGAATCAATTTGATCCCGTAACTGCTGGCTTTCTTTGAGTCGTTTTCGAATCACCTGGGACTTGCTGGTACCTTGTTGCTCGGCCTCATCCTCGATTTCCTGGAGAAGGTCATCTTCAAGCCGGATCGTGACTCGCTGCATGGTTAAGCCTCCCTGTCATACGCTCGTCTGACAATCGCTGACACAAAAAATAGTGATGTCATACGAAGCGCTGACGGTGTGATGACGTATAGCTGACACATAAATCATCATCGTCGAACCTGTCCGACATTTTGATGACAATCCGCTGACAACCGCTGACGTTACGTATATTCTTCCAGGTCGATTTGCGCCTCGATTGCGTCCTGTTTGGCAACGTCCTGGACGTGCTTTTTTAGGGCTCGCCGGATCACGGCCGAGCGGGAACACTCCAATTCGTCTGCAATAGCATCAACGGCATCCAGGATATCCGGGTCGGCTCGGAAGTCTACTTTCGGCCGCTGGGACATAATTTAACCTCCTTTGTTGTCTCACATTGTCTCACAAAAAGAGCCAAAAATCAATGAAAGGAACGGGATATCGCACGCGCTGATAGCTCGATCCCCGTGGAATTGTTTGCCGTTTAAGCGCGGAAGGAACCGTACCGCAAAAAGCGTTTCTGCGCCCGAGCTTCAACGCTCTTG
>JBDGPI010000236.1:8124-10491 GCA_042219765.1 Salsurabacterium abyssinicum (SeqCode) | reverse complement strand
GAAAGTTTCTACGTTCAGCCTGAGAAATATTTTCGAGAAGGCCAGGAATTTTTTTGGCTAAGGACTTTGACCACAACGGAAGTGACGGTCGACCATGTGTGGATTAGTGGCCTATCAAGCCGGTGAGGTTTCCCGACAATCCTTGAAGCAGTCAATGAGAACACTGACGCATCGGGGGCCTGATGAGGAAGGAATCTTTACTGATCAAACTCACCAGGTGGGACTCGGGCATCGGCGTCTCAGTATTATTGATGTCGAATCGGGTCAACAGCCGATGTCCAAAAATGAAATTACTGTGATTTACAACGGGGAAATCTACAATTACCGGGAATTAAAGGCCGAATTAAACAGTAGGGGCTACACGTTTTCAACTAAATCGGACACGGAAGTACTGCTCCAGGCGTACCGTGAGTGGGATAAAAAGTGCCTGGAGAAGTTCCGTGGAATGTTTTCTTTTGTACTCTGGGACCGAAACAAGAATCGGTTGTTTATGGCCCGGGATCGTATGGGACAGAAGCCGCTTTTCTATGCCAATACCGAGAAAGGCTTCTTTGTGGGATCCGAAATCCAATCACTGCTTGAATTCGATCAAATTTCTCCAACACTCAATCGACGGGCCATTCCAACGTATTTACGCCTGAAGTATATTCCGTCACCGCAGTCGGGATTTAAACAGATAAACAAGGTTCAGCCCGGCCATTATATGATGGTTCAGGACAATGAAATTATTGAGAATAAACGCTACTGGAACCTTTTGGATGCATACCGGACCAGGCGGGATTTGAGTTTTAATGAGGCTATAAATGGGGTTCGGACACACCTCCGGGAGTCAACCAAATTACGAATGAGGAGTGACGTGCCCTTCGGGGCGTTTTTAAGTGGTGGGATTGATTCTTCGATTACTGTTGCATTGATGGCGGAATTATCGGATCAACCAGTTAAAACGTTCTCGGTTGGATTTGATTACGAGGAATTCAATGAACTTCCCTATGCACGGATGGTTGCTCAACGTTATAGCACTGATCATCGAGACTTTGAAGTGGCTCCCGATATTGAAAGTCTTCTTCCTTCATTAGCCCAACATTATGGTGAACCCTATGCCGATAGCTCGGCGGTCCCTACCTACTATGTTTCACGCGAAACTGGCAAGCACGTGACGGTAGCCTTGACGGGTGATGGAGGAGACGAAGCATTCGGTGGGTACAATCGGTACCGCGGGATGCTGTTTCACCAAGTCTTGGAGGAGTACCTCCCCACCACACTATTGAAGATTATTCCGGCATTTACGAATCGTCTTCCCTGTCCGGATGATCGTGGACATTTTCTCAATAGAATCCGTCGCTTTGCCCGGGGGCTTGGTGCTTCCCCGGCTGAGCGTAACCTTTCTTTGGTAAATTTTTTCACCGAGGATCAAGCCAGGCAGATACTGAATGACGGTTCGGAGGCGGACATGGCGTATCAGTATTTCGAGGAATTTTTTCGTGCGGTTGCTTTTATCGACTCGGACTCGGAAAAAATGATGGCAGTCGATCAAATGTCTTACCTGCCGGAGTGTCTTCTGACTAAAGTTGATATTGCGTCGATGATGAGTTCGGTAGAGTGTCGAAGTCCGTTTCTCGATCATGAAGTAATCGAATTCGCGGCCTCTTTGCCGGTGAAGTACAAAGTGAACTGGAACGATAAAAAGCGAATATTGAAGGAGGCCTTTCGGAATGATCTGCCGGAAGACATTTTAGACCGCGGAAAACAGGGCTTCTCGATTCCGATGGTGGAGTGGTTGCGTGATGAATTAAAGGACTTCGTAAGGGATTGTCTACTTTCGACCGATGAACTCTTTTTCGAGATTTTTGATCGGTCAACGGTACGTAAACTGCTGAATCGTCACCAGCAGCGAGAAGCGGACTACAGTCAACAACTATGGGCGTTGATGATGTTTCGTCTGTGGATGAACGCATTCAATGTCCGGTGACTTTTTTCTGGAAATAAGGTTTAAACCTATCCATGGATAAGAAAGGCGACTCCAAGAGTGTGCTGATTGCCCGTTCCGATGGACCGGGTGGGGTTGGTAGTTATTTTCGTGCGGTTGAACCCCACCTAGCTGGGGTTGACTCGGTTATTATTGGTAAACGCCAATGGGAGGAAACCTGGTATCAACGGTTGAGTCGATTTGTGTACGATTACGCTAAATATGTTTCGGAACACTTTACAAATACTCCGGACCTCGTTCATTTAAATCCGTCACCCGGGTTAAAATCCCTCCTGCGGGAAGGACTTTTTCTGGTAACCAGCAAATTATTCGGTTGTAAAGTACTGTTGTTTTTTCGGGGAGGGTTGGCCCAATTTGAACCGACCGACGGGCGTTTGACT
>JBDGPI010000236.1:0-8114 GCA_042219765.1 Salsurabacterium abyssinicum (SeqCode) | reverse complement strand
CCTCATCTTTCGTAATGCCGATCGTATACTGGTACTCTCGTCGCAGTTCAAATCCAAACTCCGGGAACGAGGATTCGATGTTCCGGTTGATGTTGAGACCACAACAGTGGACGAGGATCTTTTGGAAGGATTTGATCTAGATACGGCACTCAAGGAACGCAAGCGGGCCGATCAGGATCATATCCTGTTTCTATCACGGCTTATTGAGGAAAAGGGTATACGGGAATTTCTTGAAAGTTTGAGATTGCTAAAGCAGTGGGGACGTGAATTTAAAGCCACCGTGGCAGGTGATGGTCCACGGCGTGAGTGGATGGAAAACACAGTTGAAGAAATGGGACTGAGATCTCGCGTGGACTTTCCCGGTTACCTGACCGGAGATAGCAAGAGGGAAATCTATCAAAGAGCAACTCTTTACTGCCTACCGTCTCACGAAGAGGGTATGCCAAATTCAGTGCTTGAGGCAATGGCGTTCGGTCTTCCGGTGGTTAGCACGCCAGTCGGTGGCTTGGAGGATCTTTTTGAAACGGTCAAATTCGGGGAAATTGTACCGGTGGGAGAGAGTGAATCTCTGGCGACTGCAATGAGTAATTGTGGTATCGAATCACAAACTTGGGAGCGGACGGCCCGGCGGAACTATCAACATGCACGGCAACGGTTTTTGGCCCCTTCGGTGGCTGACCGTCTCAGTTCTTACTACGGTAGAATTCTCTCTCGCTGACTAATGAAACATTTTCTTGATTCGTTTCAGGAAGTATCGCGGACTCATCGGGATATTGTCACGGTTTCTCCAGATCACTGTCGGTAGTTTGATCGGGAGTGACATGAAATGAACGATACCCAACCGTAGCGGATGTTCAATAGAAGCTCCTGAGTAGCCAAGCTTCTCGAGTAAACGCCTATTCAGGTACTCGAAAACGGCAACTTCACTCTCGTCAAGGCGGTTCCGCCACTTTCCTACGGACGAACTGTAAATTCCTTTCTTTTTGTTGGGGTCTTCGTAAGACGTATTTGATGAATTTGGCGTAAGCATGTTCTTTTCGAATGATACGTTGAGAAAATCGCAGAGCTCATGGATGATTTGGCTTGGATTCTCAATGAGGTTCTCGTAATTGATAAGGTGGTTCAGTCTATCGTTCTCCGTGAATTGAAGCATTGATTGAACGGATCCTCTCCAGAGCATGGATGTGATAACCGGATGATAGATATCTTTAGATTCGTTTCCCTCGGGAGAATTTCTGTGTTTTGCTTTGTAGGACGCCAGGAAGTCCCTGCCATCACGGGCGCAGAGGAGAACGGGTGATTCGGGGTACATGGTTCGTATCTGTCCGAGGTGAAATGCATGACGAGGAGTCTTCTCGCCAATACGAGTTTTTCCTCGGATTTCGGCGTGGTATTTTAAGTATGTGTTTAAGATTGCACTTGGTGTTTGTTCGGCTCTGTTGAGACGGTGAACCAGTTCGTCTTGAAATATTCCTTCCAGTTCCGGACCTTTCTGCGATGAACTCAAGTGAGATTTGTGGACGTTAATTAACGTTTCCGCTACTTCGGTCGGTTTCGTGGCCCTTGGGTTTAATTGTGGTAACACTTCCTCGAAGAAGTGCGTTTCGATAGTGATGTGAATATCGGAATGTTCGTTTAAGATTTTGCTTAATAATGTCGTTCCGGAACGGGGAGCACCGACGATGAAAATTGGTGGTTTCATGGCAAATCACTGACGGAGAGGATTGACCTTACTTTGGATATAATACTGTCAATCGATTACGAAATTTTCGGGGATGGTTCCGGTGATTGCAAGCATTGCCGGATTGAACCAAGCCGCAGGCTTTTGGACGTGCTCGATAATTACGATGGTATTTGCTCTACGTTTTTCGTGGATTACGGTGAACTCCGTGCCAAGCGCCGAGTGAGTAAAGAACTGAAGGATGGAGGTCGGCGTAAAAACATCCAGGAATGCCTCCGTCGAACCGAAGAACAGTTGATGAAAATAGTTGATCGAGGTCACGACGTACAGCTTCATCTCCATCCCCAGTGGCTTGGAGCGGACTTCAAGGACAACAAGTGGGATCTTCCTCGGCGGGGTTGGAGTACTCCCGCCATTATTGACGAACACGGTTATGATTTCTTTTCTTCATTGCTTGATGAAGCCAGGGGATATTTCGAGAACTTACTGCAACCCGTTGAGAATGATTACCGGTGCAATGTTTTTCGGGCCGGAGGATGGGCTATACAGCCCGAGGGGGAGGTCCTTGAAGCGCTAAAAGAAAATGGCTTTGTCGTTGATAGTTCCGTTGTACCCGGAATGAGTAAGGACGGGTACGACTATGCCATTGATTACACTGATGCTCCTCGGGACCGTGATGCCTGGTGGGTTACGGATAGTGTCTCGGCCCCGGGTACGGAAGACGGGCTGCTAGAAGTTCCAATTTCATCCCTGGACCTATTGGGATTTCAGCGTCTCTACAAGGAGAACCTGATAAATCGAAAGTGGGGTGACGCTTATCCCGAAGGATGCGAGGGGAACAGCTTCGGTCGGAGTTTTACTGTTTTTGACTACCTGAAATGGCTTATCTCGTATCAGTCCGCCCCATTGGATTTCTGTCACTTTACGACACAAGCGATGGTTGATTACTTGGAGGGAAGCGATAAATCCGACAGGAACCTTATCGTCATGATGGGTCACTCTAAGGAGTTTTACGACCAGGATAGTTTTCGTTCCCTCCTGGAGCAGTTGCTGGATTTGCCGGCAACTTTTACGGATTTTCGTGAATTTTATCGTGACTTCAATCCCTCCGGATCGTCCTGAAAATTAAGCATTTTGAGTTGAGTTACGATTTCATTACCAAATCAATTGAAAGGGACTCACCATAGAGACGTCATCGAAAACCATGTACCTGGAGTCAATACGGGAATTTTTTCAAGGGTGCGGTGATGATTTTCCCCTGACCTACGATCCGTACGACCTCTGGGCCACGAAAGCCGGCCGGAGCGTACGGTCGATATACTACCGTTTCGGTAATGTATCGATTCCGGTCGTGGCTCCGTTTGTAGGGGCTGAAGTGCTCTGCCCCAGTCTGATACGCAGGAGTTTCAACATTGCTAAAAAATCCTACCCGATCACGAATGCTCAGTTGCTGCTCGTTTTCTACCACTTGAACTCAATTCAACAGACTGACTTCCTTCCGTTCACTGCCAGTGAAATTATCGATAATATCATGAGTTCTCGGGTTGAGACGGAGGCAGGGGTGGGCTGGGGACTACCATTTCCCTGGAAGGCCCGAACTGTTCATTACCCGGCGGATACACCCTTCATTACCCACATGACCTACGTAGTGGAAGCCCTGGTTGAAGCCTATCAGCGAGGGGATTTTTCGAACAAAAGTCTTCTAAGACGGACCGGATCGATGCTAAAGGAAGGGTTTCCGTCCGGGCAAGCTGGCTCCGGAGGCTCATGGAGCGGATACTCCCCTCGGGATGAGAGGAAGGTTATCAATGCCGCTGCCTATCGAGCTTACGGGCTGGCTTTGCTTGGTCGGTTCCTGGATGAACAGGAGTGGGTAAGTGAAAGCCACGATTACGTCAAATACGTCTCCGGTCAGCAACGACCGGACGGTTCCTGGCCCTACAGTCCCGAGGAGCAGTTCGTGGATCATCTTCACACCGGCATGGTTTTAAAAAATCTTCATAAATGGCGGACGCTGGTTGATAATCCTGATATTAATGGAACACTCGAGAGAGGGGTAAACTTTTACACCGAGGAACTGTTTGATTCCAAGGGTTCTCCAAAACCCTTCCATGAAGCTCCCCGGATCCAGTTGCACACCTGGGATTTGTACGATGCCGCCGAAGCCACTTACACCTTGAACCGTCTGTCCGGCGGTGGGTTCGATCTGGAGCCACAAGCGGAATCAGTGGCTCACCGTACCATTCGAAAGTATCAAACCCATGAGGGGAGTTTCGTGTATCGTGATTATGGCTTTTTCCGGAGCAAAATTTGTTACCTCCGCTGGGGACAGGTACCGTTTGTGCTTGCACTCAGTTCCCTGGTCTCGGATATGATGACCGGTGACTAAATCATGTGTGGACTGATAGGTGTCTTTAAATCCGAGGGGACCCCGGATCGTGAATCGCTCCGGGAAGCCACACGCCAGTTGATTCACCGTGGTCCAGACGAGGAAGGTTTTTATTACGAGAATGGTCTGGGGATGGGATTCAGGCGGCTTTCCATCATTGATCCGGCCGGTGGGAGTCAACCTATGCGAGACCGGGATGATACAATCGTGGTTTCGTACAATGGGGAGATATACAACAGTCCGGAACTCAGGGACACTTTGAAAAGCAAAAACCACTCCTTTGAAAGCCATTCCGACACTGAAGTTCTACTGGAAGCGTACAAAGAATGGGGGAGTGATGCATTTCGGAAGTTCAATGGGATGTTTGCTTTTGCCCTCTGGGATAATGAGTCCCGGGAGCTTTACCTGGTGCGTGACCCGACCGGTATTAAAAGTCTCTTCTACGTGGAAGATACGGATGGAGTGTATTATTCATCCGAGCCGGAGCCGCTTTTTGAGTTATCTTCTTGCTCCCGCGAGCTGGACGAAATGGCGCTGGTACAATTCTTACATTACCGATTTGTTCCTTCACCACGGACCCTGTATCGGGATGTAAAGCAGCTCAAACCCGGGGAAGTTCGGTGCTACAGCGATCGAGGTGTTTCATCGGAGTTAATTACACTTGAACCTGGACGAACCGGTTGTTCAGGTCAAATCCGGGATGAAATAATTGACAGTGCCCTCAAGGAGGCCGTCGATCGTCATCTTTTGAGTGATGTGCCGGTCGGTTTACTCTTGAGTGGAGGAATGGACTCGGCCCTGCTTCTGGCCTATGTTTCCGAGGTTTACGATCGCAGTCCGACTACGTTTACCGTTGGATTTGAGGGCGATTTTGCCAGGGATGAACGCGACCTTGCGGCCAGGACGGCGGATTATTACGGAGCTGAACACCGTGAGGTCAGTCTGGGTGAGGAAGAATTTCAGGAGGGGCTATTCCGGTCGGTCGAGGAACTACAGCTTCCGGTGGCAACCACCTCGGTCGTACCGATGCGGAAACTCTGTCAATTGGCCAGTTCGGAGGTCAAGGCCGTTTTATCGGGACAGGGCGCCGACGAGCCCTTTGGTGGATACCGCCGGTATTTTGGAGTTCGACTGGCCCAATTCGTACTATTTCCGTCAGTGGTAGGGACGGTAGCATCGAGCCTCGGTTCCTGGATACGAAATGATACACTGATCCGTCAGGGTCGTTACCTCGAAGCCGACAGGAATACCTCGAGGGCTTTTGCTGAAATTTATTCAGTCTTTCATCCTGGCGAAATTCGCGATTTGATACCGGATGCTCGTTTGCAAAACCTCGAAAAAACCCTTCAAAAACCATTGAATGATAGGATGCAATCCGGGATTTCCAGTTCTGATCCGCTGGGAAAATTTCTACAGCTCGACGCCCGGTTTCAACTGGCGGATGATCTGCTTGGATACTCGGATAGAATATCGATGCGGTCCTCACTGGAACTGAGAACACCGTATCTCGATCATGAATTGCAGAAACTTGCTTTCGGGCTACCGGGTTCGTCAAAAGTAAGCGTTACAGGTGATCGGAAGATGTTGTTACGACAGGCGGCGAGGAAACGGTTGCCGGATTTTATTCTGAATCGTCCAAAAATTGGATTTGAAACCCCCTACAGGAAGTTCCTGAACGGATCCCTGGGAAAGTTATTTGATGCTAAAATTTCTTCAAACGATTCCCTATCGTCTCACTTTGGATTTTCTTCCAAATACCTGGACAGTCTCTCACAAGTGAAAGGGCAGGGTAACAGGCGAATCGACCGGCAGGTGTTTACGCTGCTAATGCTGGAACTCTGGTACGAGGAATTCGTCTAGGGATCCTGAGTTGGGAGTGTTTTTGGAGTGAAATTTTTAAACGTCGTTGGTGCCCGCCCGAACTTTATGAAAATAGCCCCCCTTCAGCGTGAACTGGACCGGAAAGGTTACGAAAGAGTGCTGGTACATACCGGACAGCATTACGACGAGGAAATGTCCGAGCAGTTTTACGAGGACCTTGGCATGTCGCCGCCGGATTATAACCTGGCGGTTGGCTCCGATACTCAGGCCGCCCAGACAGCTCGGGTCATGGAACGGATAGAACCGGTTATCGATGATGAGGATCCTGACTGGGTTATCGTAGTTGGTGATGTTAATTCTACTCTGGCGGCGGGTCTCGTTGCTGCGAAGAAGTCATCGAATCTTGCTCACATTGAGGCTGGGATTCGGAGCGGAAACCGTGAAATGCCTGAGGAAATTAATCGGGTCATCGTTGATCGTATTTCGGATGCCCTTTTCTGTTTTGACGAGGAAGCCGAAGCAACCCTGGAATCCGAGGGTATCGCTTCCGATCGGATACATCTGGTCGGGGATATTATGATTGACTCCCTGAAGTATACGCTCGATCAGTTGAACGGCACCGTCCGACCTGATGTTGAGTTACCGGAGGAGTACGCCGTTCTGACGTTACATCGACCCTCGAACGTCGATAACTTACCGTCGCTTGAACAGGCTTTCGAGATACTGAAAGAGGTGAATCGGGACTTACCGCTGGTATTTCCCATTCATCCCCGCACGGAGGAAAGCCTTGAAAGACACGGTTTGCTTAAGACCTGGCGGAATGAATTTAATCTCATCCCCCCACTGAATTACGGTGAGTTTGTCTCCCTGATGAACAACGCCCGGGCTGTCCTGACGGATTCCGGGAGTATTCAGCAGGAAACGTCGGTTATGGACGTCCCGTGTTTGACGCTCCGTAAACAGACCGAACGGGCCGTGACAATCCGAAAGGGGACGAACAGGCTCGTCGGCATGGATCGTGACGCCATTCTGTCCTCGGTCGAGGAAATCAAAAACAATAACTGGAAAACGGCCGAGGATATCCCGCTCTGGGATGGCCAGACCGCCCGGCGTATAGTCCAGGTCTTTGAAGACCTCCAGTCCTGAGTCAGTTAATGCCGGACACACTGCCCACCCGATCCTTGTTTGGACTAGATGTCTGCCGGATAACTCGTGATGAACTGGTAGATTGGGTCTTTGAAAGGGCGAAAAGGGAAGAATTTACTCGAATTGCTGCTTTTAACACGAATAAACTCTATCAGATTCGTAATAACGAGCTACTCGAGCGAAGTATGCGAAATACAGAAGTCGTCATTCCCGACGGTCAGTCGATGGTTTTAGCGTCCCGGTTACTCCCTGGCGAATCAATTCCGGAACGCCTGACTGGAATTGATTTATTCACGCGTCTCGTGGAGGAATGTGAGGCGAGGGAATATCGCCCCTTTTTCTTTGGAGCCGAGAAGAGGGTACTGGGAAAAATGCTTGCGACGTTTGAAGAGCGATTCCCCCGTCTTCAAGTTGCGGGGGCAAGACACGGTTATTTCAATGAGGAAGAACTTCCCGGTATTATCGACGATATAAATCAGTCGGACCCCGATATGTTGTTCATTGGAATCCCGAGCCCGCTGAAGGAAGAGATCATGCACCAGTTTGGGGACGATCTCGAAGTTCCCGTTGTTCAGGGAGTTGGTGGTAGTTTTGATGTTCTGGCCGGGAAAGTAAACCGGGCACCGCAGTGGATTCAGGACGCCGGGTTTGAGTGGCTCTACCGCTTATACAAGGAACCTCGCCGCCTTGGAAAACGCTATGCAGAGGCCAACACCTATTTCGCCTACCGCCTACTAAAGGAGTATTTCAGCCAAAAAACACACTCAAAAGATACCTAATATCCATATTCCTACCGGATCAGTTTAAGATGCTGGATTGCCGTTTTATTTTCGATTTTCGATAACTTTTAACTTTCAACCTTCAACTTTTACACTTTGAACTAAGACAATCACTTTCAACTCAGCCCACGACGTTCGAACTTTGACTTTTGACTGTAGTTACTGTTCACTATCTCCTCAGAGGCATGGCCCCAAGGAACTTTTTTGATTTCAGATTTTGGATTTTCGATAACTTTTAACTTTGGAACTTGACCCGAAATCTTGGACCAGGGGGGTATGTGGATTGTGGTCGTGGAAT
>JBDGPI010000235.1:2757-7036 GCA_042219765.1 Salsurabacterium abyssinicum (SeqCode) | reverse complement strand
TTGGTTTATGTAGCGGGATATTTACCGGCCCGGAAGAAGAAGGCCATACAAAGCACGGCGAGGACGGCCATCGGTATCCACATGGACTTGGGAGATTCATGGGCATGGTCGACTCTTCTTTTGTCACCCGGTTCCCCGAAAAACGTCATGAAGACCATGCGAAACATGTAAAAGGCCGTCATTCCGGCCGCACAAACCCCGAGTACGTAGGGAATTAAGTGAATAGTACCGTTTTTCCAGCCGAACAACAGTCCTGTGGTTAATATTTTTTCCTTACTGTAAAAGCCGGAGAAAAACGGTAACCCGGAAATCGAAAACGTGGCAATAAGAAACGTGACGAAGGTCACCGGCATTTTTTTCCATAATCCCCCCATGTCACGCATATCCTGTGAATGGACGGCGTGGATGATACTTCCCGAACCAAGGAATAACAGAGCTTTAAAGAAGGCGTGGGTCGTAAGGTGTAATGTTCCCGCCACGTATCCCCCCAGGCCCAGAGCCAGAAACATGTAACCGAGCTGAGAGACCGTAGAGTAGGCGAGGACTTTCTTCACGTCGTACTTGACGAGTGCAATTGAAGCCGCAACAAACGCCGTGATGGCTCCCACGTATCCAATGAATAACAGAGCCGTGGGGGTGAAGAACGGGGTAAGACGGGCCACCATGTATACACCGGCGGCGACCATCGTGGCCGCGTGAATTAGGGCACTCACCGGAGTAGGACCTTCCATGGCGTCCGGCAACCAAACGTGCAGGGGTAACTGGGCCGATTTTCCGACGGCTCCAAAAAACAACATGACACTGATCGCCGTCAAAAACATCGTGGGAATTTGTCCCGCAACCTCCGGATCGAACAATACCGAGTAGGACAGGGGAGCTTCGATCCCTCGCGCACCCAGAAAAGAAACCAGCGACATAATGCCGAGAAACATCCCTATGTCGCCAATCCGGGTCGTGAGAAAGGCTTTTTTATTGGCTTCGGCGGCGGATTGTTTTTCGTACCAGAATCCAATTAGTAGAAAGGAACTTAGTCCGACCAGTTCCCAGAAAATGAACAACCCGAAGAGGTTGTCCGTCAGGACAATGCCCAGCATGGAGAAGCTGAATAGCGAAAGGTAGGCGAAGAACCGGTAGTAGCCGCCGTACCCCTCCATGTAACCCATCGAATAGAAATGAATTAGCATACTCACGCCGGTAACAACGACGAGCATTACGGCCGTGAGTGGATCGAACCACAGTCCCATGTCAATACGAAAGGTACCGATATCGATCCACGTAACACTGGTTTGGAGTTGTAATTGTGGTTGGTAAAAGTAGAGGACACAGACAAATATCACGAACGAGAGCAGAAATGAGATCGATATCGCTCCTATACTAACCCAGTCTCCCTGACGAGGGAGGTAGTAGCCGAAGAAAATTTGAATAAAAAAGGCCACCAGCGGTAGGAGCGCAATAGTGAGTAATAATGCGACAAAAAGCGAACTCATTCCCGTACGATCTCCTCTACAGTATGGTCTATTGGTTTAATCGATCCGCGTTATCGATTTCAACGGATTTTATGTTTCGATAAAAATTCATCAGTAGTCCAAAAGCAATGGCAGCTTCACAGGCGGCCAGTACGATAATGAAAATGGCCGTGACCTGACCGTCAATCGGATTTCCGTGAAACCGTGAAAATGCCACGATATTGAGAGCGGATGCATTCAGCATTAACTCAATCCCGAGTAATATAGCCACGATATTTCTCCGGGTTAACACGGAATAAATCCCTAATGAAAATATAAGACCGGTTAATACAAGTGTTTTGGTGAAGGTAAACGTCATGATTCCGTCGTTTCCTCCGCCGTGTCGTGTTTCTCGGGACGAATAAGCAGTGTCGCTGCAACCAGGGCCACCAGCAGTACGACTCCCGCAATCTCAAAGGGGAGAAGATACTTCTGAAGAATAGCCAGGCCAATATCGGAGGTCGTTGGATCGATCGGTATGTTTTTTATCTTGGACCATTGTGTACCGAATGCTGTGATCACAATGGAAAATAACACGATCGAACCGGTAATCAGTCCGGCAAAATCCCGGTTTAAGTCGGGTTCCTCCTCCTCAATGGGAAACTCCTGTGAAATCATTAAGGCAAAAATGAGAAGTACCAGTATTCCCCCGACGTAAATTAAAATCTGAACGGCAAATAGGAAGTCCGCACCGAGCATACCGTAAAATGCCGCCACGGAACCGAGGGCAAATAGCAACATGAAAATCGCCCGGGCCAGGTCTCGACTGAAGGCAATAATAGCCGAGGAAGCCACTGCAAGTGCCGCAAACAAGTAAAACAACACGGCGTAGGACGATCCTGGTGTTATTAATCCAATCATGTGCCGGTCCTTTCCATGAAATTAAAGGCTACGATTGTATAGTAAATCTGAACCCTTGTAAGACAGTATTCAGTATTCAGTGTTCAGTGTTCGGCGTTTGACATCTCATTATCCGCTCAAACCCGGTTTTCCAATCACCTGATGTCCATTCGGGCCAACCTGATTTGATGATTTCCACTAACCGGTTGCCTTATCTCGTCCAAAATCAACTAATAATGATCTACTATTTACTAACGAAACAGCTACCGACTACTGACCACCGACTACCGACTACTGGCGCCCGATTCCCGTTGCGCTGTCCTCACAGAACGCAATCGTCATGTCATCTCGGTCATCGGAGCTATACTCGATATCATCGGTCATTACGAGACATTCCGTCGGACATACTTCCGTACACAGGTTACAGTACATGCATTTGTTCATGTCGATATCGTAGGAGACCAGTTCCAGCCTCAGAGGGTGTCCCGTGGACGCCTTGTGTTTCTGAGGATCGAAATCCTCGCGGTCCCTGGATTCAAGTGAAATACAGTCGACCGGGCAGGCGACCACACATTTATTACAGGAAATACAATCGGCCGTGTAGTTCACGAGTTTACCGCGAAACCCCGTAAATTCGAGCGTTTCAAAGGGATAATTTATGGTAAACGTCGGCTTTAACATTTCCTTGAAGGTAAGACCCATCCCCGATGCGATCGAGTAAATCGACCACCAGATGTTATATAAATAATTGACAAACATATTTTTTTGTCCCTGTTTCTTGAGCCAGTCGGAAAAATTCATGATGATGTCGACGCCTCCGTAGTTGGGGGGAACATACTGAGCACTCCCAAAATTAAGATGAACACAACCAAACTTAGAAAGGCAACGAGAGGTCCACAGGCCATCCACAGACCAATTCCGGCCAGGTTAATGAAACCCAGGGGCACGAGGACTTTCCAGCACGTGAACATGAGCTGATCGGGTCGAACTCGCGGTAGAGTCCATCGTAGCCAGAACATGACGAATACGAAGAAAAATGCTTTCACAAAAAGGTTCACGGGGCCGTTACCGAAAACAACGGGAATGAGGAATATAGAAAATCCCATGAAAACATTGAAGTATCGCAGGTATTCCGATTGATGGTATTGAGAGATATTCCACTCGTAGATTGCGTTTGTACCCAGCCAGACGATGATAATACCGAGTGCGATAACTCCCGTGGCGAGACTGGTTCCCATGGCCGGTTTCATGGCGGAGGATGTTGCAATGCTATGGCCGATAATTTTTATGGGATTAAATCCCGACAGGGCTTTCGGCCAGGCCGAGTGCCAGCCCCCGAGAAAGGCAACGGAGGCAATAAGTCCAACGGCCAGCATCGCGGCGTACTCCCCGAGGAAAAACATGCCGAATCGGATGCCACTGTATTCGACGTGGAAACCTCCCACGATCTCCTGGTCCCCTTCCGGCATGTCGAACGGCGTTCGGTTGACTTCCGCCAGCGCCGAGATAAAAAAGGCAAAAAAGCCAATAAAAAAGAAGGGGAAGAAGCGAAGCACGGTCCAGTTCTGAATTCCACCGGCCTGTATTGAGGTGATCTCCGTTAAATTGAGCGATCCCGAATACATAACGATGGGGACGACGGAAACCATTAGCGGAATTTCAAAACTGACGGCCTGTGCCGCGGAGCGGAAGCCACCGTACAGGGCGTATTTATTGTTGGAAGCCCAACCTGCCATGATAATTCCAACCGTGCTCAAACTACTGATGGCAACCACGTAAACCAGCCCGACGTCGAGGTTGGCGGGGACCATGCCCGGTCCCCAGGGGATAACCACGTAAATTCCGAATGCTCCGGCAAAAGCCAGCATCGGAGCCAGCCAGAATAATAGAGTGTCGGCCTTTCGAGGAATTAAGTCCTCTTTTAGTAATAATTT
>JBDGPI010000235.1:1539-2698 GCA_042219765.1 Salsurabacterium abyssinicum (SeqCode) | reverse complement strand
CTGTTTTTCGCTCGGCCCAGATTGCGAATAAGTTATAAGGAGTGATGATAAAAAACATTACGAGACTGATCGCAACCGACACCGACAGCAAGAACATCAGTGTCGGGTAGGACGCAATAGCCGGTATTTGACTTAGCCAGTTAATGACAATTCCTGATTCGGGCATCGCTTGCTCTCCATTTTTAAGTATTCAGTGTTCGGTAATCGGTATTCAGTAAAAACGATACTTCACAAAATTCAGTTTACTGAATACGGACTACCGAATACCGTTCAAATAAATCTCCATGCCCCTTGCTCCCCGCTCCATACCCCCCTCTACCGGTCCACTTCCCCGAACACCGGATCCAAACTTCCAATGATGGCAACCAAGTCGGGAATCATGGCCCCCGGAGCAATTTCCGTGAGCGCCGATAGGTTGCAGAAAGCCGGGGGACGTGCTTTTACGCGCTTGGGTTTCTTTCCCCCGTCACTTCGGATGTAAAATCCCAGTTCTCCGCGCGCTGACTCCGTTCGAACAAACGCACTGCCCCTGGGGGGTTTGATTGCCCTCGTACCGGCCTTGTGAATGACATCCCCATCCTCGGGACAGGATTCTATCGCCTGCCGTACGATTTTGGCTGATTCCCTCATTTCCTGAATCCGAACGTAATAGCGGTTCCAGCAGTCCCCAACCGTTCCGATTGCGTTCTGACCGACGGGGACGTCGAAGTCGAACTGGTCGTACAGGCTGTAGGGTTCACGTTTGCGTACATCAAATTCGACGCCGGAGCCTCGCAGAGGGGGACCCGTTACTCCCTGGTCCACGGCCACTTCGGGGGGTAAAATACCAACTTCCGAGGTACGTTCAATAAAAATTTGGTTATACGAAAGTAATTGATCGAATTCGTCCACCCTGGGAACAAATTCATCCAGAAAACTTAATACATCATCAAACCAACCATCCGGTACGTCTTTCATTACACCGCCAATTCGGTGGTAGTGGTACAGTAAACGGGCACCGCTGGCGGCTTCCAGTAAATCGAGAACTTTTTCCCGCGCCATAAATGCATATAGAAATGGAGTTTGAGCCCCGATGTCCATCCCGTACGTGCCAAAGGAAAGTAAGTGGGATGCTATCCGTTGAAGTTCGGCTGTGATAATGCGCAGGTGCTGAGCGTAT
>JBDGPI010000235.1:788-1529 GCA_042219765.1 Salsurabacterium abyssinicum (SeqCode) | reverse complement strand
ACCCATTAATTTTTCAACGGCCAGGCAGTACGCGTGTTCCTGAGTGATAGCCGAAACGTAATCCATCCGGTCACAATAGGGTATGATTTGTTTCCATTCGAGGGCTTCGGAATGTTTTTCAAAGCAACGATGGAGATAACCGATGAAAGATTTTGCATCCTTTACGATTTCACCGTCGGTTCTGGTGGCCACACGAAGTACACCGTGAGTGGCCGGATGTTGCGGACCGATACTGAGATGCAGTTCTTCGGTCTCAAAATTTGTTTCTTCCTTAATTTGTTGGATGTCAACTTCCATGGTTATTGACCATTATCTCCGTTTTCCGGTGGGGTCCCGGCGGGAAAACCGATATCGGGATCGATGTCCATTTCTTCTAATTCCACGGCTTCTTCGTAAAAATCGTCCCGTGACATGCGAGCTTTACGAGCGTCGGACCAATTCACGGGCAAGCCGCGGTATTCCTCGGGGAACTGGTAATCCTTACGGAGGGGGTGACCGTGCCAGTCTTCGGGCAACAACAGCCGCCGCAAATCAGGGTGATTGCGAAATCGGATTCCAAGCATGTCGTAAGTTTCTCGTTCGTGCCAGTCGGCTGTTCGGTACAGATCCGTCATGGAAGGAATTACCGGTTCATTTTCGTTGAGAAAAACCTTCAGGATAATCCAATGATCCTGTGACATGGAATATAGATGATAGATCACGATGAGTTTATCATCAGCCGGACGGTGATCCCCTCCCAAA
>JBDGPI010000235.1:0-680 GCA_042219765.1 Salsurabacterium abyssinicum (SeqCode) | reverse complement strand
CCACGCGAATCCAGGGATCTCCAACGGGGCGAGGGCCATCGTACTCGGCCTCATCGTCCTCGTGTTCTTTCTCAAATTCTTCAATAGCCGCTTCCAGGTCAAACTCCGCCGGATTTTCAGGGAGTCCCCCCGTAACTTCGGCCTTTATAGCGTCTTCGCTAAACTCACCACGCAGTTTTTGTTCCCAGTCGCGTGCTTCCTGGTAACTCATGACCATGGTTCGTGATCTCCTGTATCTTCGATGTAATTAAACGGTGGCCGGTTCCAGCCCACGTTCGGGAGTGGATTCGTCCCGTATTTTTTCGCGTAAAGTAATTATTCCGTCAACGAGTGCTTCCGGGCGTGGAGGACAACCTGGTACGTAAACGTCCACGGGGACCATGTTGTCCACACCTTTCATTACGTGGTAACCGTGATTCCAGTAGGGACCTCCACAGTTTGAACAGCTCCCCATGGATATAACGTATTTAGGTTCGGCCATTTGTTCGTAGAGCTTGCGGAGCCGGGTCCCCATTTTGAAAGTGACGGTACCAGCCACAATCATTAAGTCAGATTGTCTTGGTGTGGCCCGGGGAACCATCCCAAAACGATCCCAGTCAAACCTTGATGCTCCCGTGGCCATCATTTCAATAGCACAACATGCCAGACCAAATTCCATGGGCCATAGTGAATTCAACCGT
>JBDGPI010000234.1:42287-56229 GCA_042219765.1 Salsurabacterium abyssinicum (SeqCode) | reverse complement strand
GAACGGGAGTTTTAAACTTAGAGTGAACCGACGAGAACACCTCGGGCAGCTGATCGTACCGGGACAACGCCAGCGGATACCGTGAGGAGGCCAACAAACCTGCGTTCGCCATTGCGGTCAGGGCGAGGACCGATATCACTGATATAACAACCTCCCCAGCCCGTCCGAGAAACACCGCGGCCGCCTGAGCAATAGGAGCGTTTTTATAGATTCCCGATTTCCCGAGTTCCTTGATGGGTAATACACCAACGACAATGTACACAACCGCTACGTAGAAAAGAATCATGACAATTAATGAAAGCAACATACCCCATGGTATATTTCGACTTGGATTCTTTATTTCTTCGGCCGCACTGGCCACTTTAGTTACACCCGCGTAGGAGACGAAAACAAACGCAGTCGCACTCAGGAAACCGATGATGCCGTCGTTAAACATAGTGTTGAAATTCTCCGGGTGGACGTTGACGGCGCCACGCTCAATAAAAACCCCCAGAACGAGAAATGTCGCCACAACTAAAAACGACTGAAGTTGGCCCGTTTTTTTGACCCCAATACAATTGATGACAATCAGAAAGACACCAACACCACAGGAAAAAAACTTGAGGTAGGCAACCGGTAAATCGACAATCAAAAAAAGGTAAGCACTCATACCAACAAGGGCAAAGGCACTCTTAAGCATGAGGGCAAGCCAGGTCCCCATCCCCGTAACGGTGCTCACACTTGGTCCAAAGGCCCGATCAATAAAAATATAATCGCCCCCTGCCTCCGGCAGGGCGGTGGCCATTTCAGCCTTGCTTAAAGCCGCAGGAACGAATAATAACCCGGCCAGAAGAAACGCCAGGTGAACCGAGGAACCTCCAATTGTGGCAGCGTGACCGGGGAGCACAAAAAGTCCCGAAAGCATTGCCCCACAAGCTATGGTAAAGACCGCAAAAAGACCAAGCTCCCGGTCGAGTTTCTTCATATAAGTAAGAACTCCCATTAACACGTGGATCCCGGATGTAGCCGGGGCTCCGAGCAAGGAGCAGCCAAAAAAACGACGAACCTTCCACTGTTCATCTGAAATTCAAACTTTCGTAAGGCTGGGAGAGGTCTCGGATTCTCGAGCTGTGGTGTGAGCTCGCCTTCCAACCCTCAGTCTTAATACTCGATTATCGCCAGGAAACCATCAAGCTTAGTCTCCGTGATCAAATTTAATACTGGACTGAGAAACGTTTCTGGCCCCCAAACGGGATAATCAAATGTCAATGATGACTAAAAGACCGATACGAGCTGGCCCTGGCGGAGAACTATCCGGGCAAAGTTACAGGAAACAAGTTGGGGGTAAGTGGAGAAATGTCTTTCAAGGGAGCTGATTGTTCATCCAGGTTAGCAGGCAAATGTACTCGCTTCAAAACAGGAACGGTCTCGGTATTGGCCATCCTGGTAAGCACCGACGCCGAGCTGAATGTTAGACCGTGATACATATCCGGAAAACGACGGGCGTTTCAGATCTTTCACCAGAATCCTTAAAAGTCCCCGATCCGGAAACAGCAGGATAATGGACTGTTAAAACAAAGGGTAACGAATACTCATATTAGGATTTATATTCTTCAGCGGCTTATTCAACCGTATCCAGTAAAATATCCAGGGCTTCATCGTAATTCCGGGCGTCCAGCAGGTTTTCCTTGGCACCGTTCTTAACGGTGCGAGCCAGTCGGCGTAATACTGTAAGGTGTTTTTCACGGTCGGCGGGAGGACCTAATGTGGCAATGCAGAGTGAGACTTCCTCGTTGTTGGCGGTATAGTCCACGGGGGGGTCCACTATAACTATTCGAAAGATAGTCCGGTCAAGGTCTTCGAAAACAGCATGGGGGAAGGCGATACCTTCGTCCACGTAGGTGTTCTGAATGTCTTCTCGCGCCCAGAGCGACTGTTTACTGCGCTCGACCATGGATTTATTGTCGCCAAGGGAATTCGAAATTTCCTCGAAAAGTTCTTCCTTATCCACCGGTGACACCCGAAGAAGCTCCCCTTCATTCTTAAGGAAGTCATCAATTTCCAAAGTGTCATTCCGCTCAGAACTCAGAACGGTTTTCGGGGACTTCAAACTACTTCTCACTCGGGCATAGTTGCATTCAAGCTGTTGCTGGATGGAGGAATTTACAAGTTCGTCATCACTGAAGAACGTATCCTGTTTCCGGCCTCCGAAGAGTATGAGGTCGGTCTCCGTGGAGCGTTCGACAATCGTGGTCTCCCACTCACTCTCATCGATAAGCTCAGTGCTTGCGTAATCCCCGGTCATATCACGAAGTTCCTGCTGATAGGATTCCATGAACTTCAGCTGGTCGGCATCGTCGGGGTCCACGGGATTGAGGAAGGTAACGTCCCCGGCAAAGTATTCGGCTATGTGCTCGGCGGCATAAACGACCTCTCCGTCATAGGGTCCAGGTTCGGTGACCACAGTGACATCCCCAAAAGCGGTTATACCATTGTCTTCGAAAAAGAGCGCATCGCAGGGAAGATCCTCCAGCCACCACTTCTGTGTTCCGATCAGAATTCTCCAGCGGGAGGGCTCCTTCCAGTCCGAAACTACCCAGTGTGGGTTCTCCTCGCGAGCGTAATTAAGGAGGGCTCCCCTCGAACTATGGGTTATCACCTGATCAACGTGTATTTCGCTCTCAATGTCGTTTCGAAGGAGTTCAACCCGTTCCTTGAGTTCGGTGTATTTCTCCGAATCGTAGTCGTATCCCGACAGGAAAGACTGCTCTGGAACCTCGACGAAGTCGACAATATCCAGCCGCTCATCGTAATCAACCAGTGAAGACGCCAGTCGAATTCGCCGTTCCACTTCAAGCATGTTGACGTCTTCCAGCCCAAAAAATGGAACGATTACCGAATCCTTCGAGCTCATACTCCGGGATCGGGCCCGTTCAAATATGTCTATTTCTTCCTCGTCGGCCGTGGTTCGAAAAAAGGCTCCGACTCGGTCAATTTGTCCCTGGGTATAAGCGTAGTACCAGAGGATGGACCCGGCCGTCAGCAGGCCGGCACCGGCCGCAGGTACCCATCCCATGCAGAAGATCAATCCCAGGGAGGCTAACGTACCAAGTATCTGTAAATAGGGATAGGCGGGAGATTCAAAACTTGGCTGGTACCACTCTATGTCACTTTCCCGAAAGATGATCAGCGCCAGATTCACGAGCGCAAAGACCAGTAACAGGAAACCACTCGCCAATTTTGCAATCTGTTTTACCGGAAAGAAATAAATGAAACTGAGTAATATAACACCGGTGACCATGATTGAATTCAGAGGCGTTGAGAACCGATCGTTTACGTCTGCCAAAAAGGACGGAAGAATTTCGTCCCGGGCCATGGGAAGGGGAAACCGTGAGGCCGCCATCAGACCGGCGTTCGCCATCGATGCCAGAGCAACGACCGCAATTCCCGAGAGCAGTTCCTTGCCCCAGTAGCCGCCGAGCATACCACCGGCCTGAGCGAGGGGTAGCAGTTTAAGGGGTCCTTTACCTAATTTATCCTCGGGTACAATTCCTACGACTACATACACGACGAGCACGTAGATGAGGATAGTCGTGAACAGCGAGAGGAGTATTCCCCAGGGGATATTCCTCTCCGGCTCTTTGATTTCCTCGGCCACGCTCACGACCTTTGTGATACCCACATAGGACACCGAAACAAATGCTACCGTGGCAAGAAACCCTCCTATCCCCGTTGAAAAGAAGGGATCGAAGTGTTTTTTTTCAACTTCGATGGCTCCCCAGCCCACAAAATCAAGGAGGACGAAAATTGTTATAACAACGAGAATCATCTGAAGCTGACCGGCTTTTTTGCCTCCGGTGGCATTTAACAGGACAAGCAATGCTCCCAGTCCCATCGCCACGTGCTTCACGTACTCTGGGGGCAGTCCACTGAAGAACATCAAATAAGCCCCGACTCCAACCAGCGAGAAGGCACTCTTTAAAATTAGCGAAACCCAGGTCCCAAGACCCGTAAGGGTTCCCGCAAGGGGGCCAAGCGAACGGTCGAGGAAAAGATATGGACCGCCGGACTCGGGTAGGGCAGTTGACATTTCAATTTTGCTTAAAGCGGCTGGTATCACCAGAAGGCCCGCAACAATGAACGCAAGAATAACCGAGGGCCCTCCCAGTTTGTAGGCCAAACCGGGCAACACAAAAATTCCGGGTCCGAGCATCGCTCCGCAGCTTATCGAAAAAACGGCAAAAAGCCCGAGTTCTCTATCGAGTTTTTTCATGTATTTCGGTCACTGGACCCTCTCCTTGAGTTTACGGACTGTTCGAACAACACTTCTTTTGGCCAAAGGACCTATTTAGCCTTTGCGTCTTCCTGCAATTCTTCAAGCGTCTCCTGAAGCCGTTCAATTTCGTCCTCGACCTGTTCGAGTTCGTTCTCGGATTCATCGATGACGTCCTGAGGAGCATTCTCACGAAATTCGGGATTATTGAGTCGACCCTCTAACTCCCCTTTTCGTTCTTGGCGGTCCTCGATGTCGTCCTGCAGACGCTGTCGCTCCTGCTCGACGTCAATTAACCCCTTGAGGGGAAGATAAACGTCGGCAAAATCAAGAACTTCTGTGGTTGCCATTTCCGGTCGTTCGAGGTCAGTCTCAATTCGGATCGATTCAATACCGGCCAGGTCCGCAATGTATTCGACGTAATCGTTCAGGTACTGATCCGCCTCCGACTCGAGGTCAACCAGCAACCGGACGTCCTCGCTGGTCTGAACGTGAAACTCCTTCTTCAGGTGCCGACCGGCGCGTATAACATCCCGAACCCGGTTAAGTTGCTTGACCGCGGTGCTGTCCTCCCACTGTTCCGGGGGCTCGGGCCAGTCAGCGTTCACAAGATGCTCCTGTTCAGTATGAAAAGCTTGAAAGACCCGTTCAGTAATGAACGGCATCACCGGATGAAGAGCTTTGGTAACCTCCTCCAGCACGGTCAATAGAATTTTTTGGGTTTCCCGGACATCCCCCGGGCTTTCGTCATCCCGCAACTGCAACTTGGACATCTCAATGTACCAGTCACAGTATTCGTGCCAGAGGAACTGGTACAGTGCGTCCGCGTAGCGGTCGAAATCGTAATTTTCCAGATGACCGGTTGCTTCCTCGATTACCGTGCTGAAACGGCTGAGAATCCAGCGGTCAACCGGCGTCGTTTTTTCGAAGTCAATACTCTCGTCCAGTTCCCCGACATCCGTATCCTCAAGCGAAAACTGGACGTATTTCGCGGCATTCCAGTACTTGTTTGCGAAATTACGGAACCCCTCTATGCGATCGGTGGACAACTTGATATCCCGGCCCTGAGCGGCAAGCGCACAGAGCGTAAAACGAAGGGGATCGCAGCCGTGGTCGTCGATGACGTCAAGAGGATCGATCACGTTTCCGAGGGACTTGCTCATTTTCCGTCCGTCTTCGTCCCGTATCAGGGCATGGATGTAGACGTCCGAGAAGGGTATCTCATCCATGCAGTAAAGCCCCATCATGATCATGCGGGCTACCCAGAAATAAATAATATCGAAGCCGGTTGAGAGCACGTCGGTTGGGTAAAATTTGTCCAGGTCCTGGGTTTCGTCAGGCCATCCCAGTGTCGAGAACGGCCAGAGGGCGGAGGAAAACCAGGTGTCGAGAACATCGGGGTCACGCTGAAGTTCAACGTCCTCCCCGTAGTGGTCCCGGGCCTTTTCACGGGCTTCTTCCTCATCCCTGGCCACGAAGTATTCGTCGTCGGGACCGTACCAGACCGGTATACGATGGCCCCACCAGATCTGGCGACTGATACACCAATCGCGGATATTCTCCATCCACTCGAAGTACGTTTTCTCCCAGCGCTCGGGGTGAAACTCGATGTCGTCATTACGGACTTTATCAATAGCCGGTTCCGCCAGATCCTCCATTGCGACGAACCACTGATCGGACACGTACGGCTCGATAACGGTGTCGCACCGATAACACTGGCCAACTTCGTGGCGGTAGTCCTCCACCTCCGTTAGCCAGTCCTCGTCCCGCAGGTCCTGGACGACTTTGTCACGGACCTGATTGCGGTCAAGGCCCTGATAGCGCTCACCGGCATTTTCGTTGAACGTTCCGTCCGGGTTCAGTAGATTGATAATTTCCAGACCGTGGTCCTCGCCGATGCGAAAGTCAAGGTCGTCGTGTCCGGGTGTGATTTTCACGAGCCCCGATCCAAAATCGGGATCGACCCGGTTATCGGCCACCACCGGAATTTCACGGTCAACCAGAGGAAGTCTTACCCTTTCGCCTTCAAGCCCCTGGTAGCGTTCATCGTCCGGGTGGTAAGCCACGGCGGTATCACCGAGCATGGTTTCGGGTCGAGTCGTCGCTATGTGAAGACTGTCATCCCGGTCGATAAGGAGATACTGGAGGTGATACCAGTGACCGTCCTGTTCCTCGTATTCAACTTCAATATCGGAGAGGGCCGTTTGACAGCGGGGGCACCAGTTTACAATGTAGTCGCCCCGGTAGATGTAACCGTCCTCGTAGAGATTGACGAAAACATCCTCCACGGCGGAGGAAAGACCATCGTCCATCGTAAATCGTTCACGACTCCAGTCACAACTGACACCGAGCCCCTTTAACTGCTCGATAATCCGCCCGCCGTAGTCCTCTTTCCAGTCCCAGACCTCGTCAACGAAGTCCTCTCGGCCAAGATCGTGCCGTGATGTTCCCTCGTCCTCCAGTTTCTGCTCAACTTTGTTCTGGGTAGCAATTCCGGCATGGTCGGTCCCCGGGACCCAGAGTACTTCGTACCCTTGCATCCGCTTCCAGCGGCAGAGGACGTCCTGCAGAGTGGAATTCAAAGCATGGCCAATATGAAGGGTTCCAGTCACGTTCGGTGGCGGGATCACCATTGAAAACGATGGCTTGTCACTTTCGCTGTCCGCCTCGAAGAGGTCCTCGTCCAACCAACTCTCGTATAGATCCGCCTCAAACTCCTCGGGCTTGTAGTCCCCTAGTTCCTGCATAAGCAAACCTCACTCCAAAAGAATGAAACAATTAAAGAATTGTTTATATGTTTAAAGGTTTAAGTTTGTTGGGTCTTGACGTTGCTTAGTTGTCGTCTCGTAGCTTAACTATCGTCTTCACGGCGAAGTAATTGGGCAAATTCTTTGCACTTTTCAAGTACTTCAGGTTTCTTGATCCAGTAATAGCGCTCGCGTCCTTCGGTTTTGGACTCCAGGAGGTCCTCGAGCCGCATTATTTTGAGGTGCCGTGAAATGCTTTCCTGGGAACGGTTTAAGGCCTGAGCCAGAGCCGAGACATTTTTACGTTGCCCATCAAGCTCGAACAGAAGCTCCAGCCGCACAGCATTACCCAGGACATCGTAGACGTCGCTCAAACGGTGAGTAATTTCATCGATGTCGGCTTCCGGATCCACAGGCTCGTCAATTAGCTCCGGGCATGCAACGATCAGTCCCGGGTCTTCATTAATTTGTAACCAATGCCATCCGTCAGTGCCTGCCAGCTGGCCTCTATGATGTTTTCCGACACTCCAACGGTGCGCCAGCTTGTTTCACCGTCCGTCATTTCCACCAGAACACGAACTTTGGCCTCGGTTCCGGCGGTTTCATCGAGAACGCGAACCTTGAAATCCGACAGATTAACTTCCGAAAGCTCCGGGTAAAATTCGTTAAGAGCCTTTCTAAGAGCATTGTCCAGTGCATTGACGGGCCCCACTCCGTCAGCGGCAGTATGTTCGGTCCGATCACCGACGTTCACCTTGATGGTTGCTTCACACCGCTGGTTTTCACTGCTTTCCTGTTCAATTATTATCCGAAAGCCAACAAGCTTGAAATACGTTTTATGCTGACCGGTTAGACGATTGACGAGGATTTCAAAGGATCCCTCGGCGGCTTCGTACTGAAATCCTTTATTCTCGAGTTTTTTCACTTCCTCGACCACCTTGCTGGCCTCATCGTCGTCCTCCGAAATGTCCAGTCCCAATTCCTCGGCTTTCTGAAGGATGTTACTCTTCCCGGAAAGCTCGCTAACCAACACTTTCCGGCTGTTTCCCACAAGGTCGGGATCGATGTGCTCGTAGGTCCGGGGATTTTCCCTGACGGCACTAACGTGAATGCCTCCCTTGTGTGCAAAGGCCGAATCTCCCACGAACGGTTGATGGGTGTCTGGCTTCAGATTGGCCAGTTCATCAACAAAACGGCTGACGTCCTTGAGTTTTCGGAGGTTATCGGCGCCAATCGTCTCAATATCCATTTTGAGTTCAAGGTTTGGCATTACGGACGTCAAGTCAGCGTTGCCGCATCGCTCACCAAAACCATTTAGTGTTCCCTGAACCTGAACGGCTCCCTGTTCGACGGCCTCAATTGTGTTTGCAACGGCACAACCCGAATCGTTGTGAACGTGAATTCCGAGGTCCCCGGCAAACTGTTCCGCAGTTTTACCAAAAATACGTTCTATATCACTCGGCAGACACCCACCGTTGGTATCGCACAGAACAACACAGTCAGCGCCCGCCTCCAGGGCTGCGTCAATTGTTTTGAGCGCGTAGTCGGAATCGTGTTTGAATCCATCGAAATAATGTTCGGCATCGTAAATGACCTCACGGCCGTGGTCCTTGAGATACCGGATCGAGGAACTGATCATTTCTACGTTTTCTTGTTGGGAAACTCCGAGAGCATCCTCGACGTGAAGGGGCCAGCTTTTCCCGAAAATGGTTATGGCACTGGTTTCGGCACCAAGCAAGGCCTGTAAGTTGTCGTCGTCCTCCGGGGCGTTATTCGGGTGTCTGGTACTGCCAAAAGCCGTCAGGGTTGTCCGTTCAAGAGTCTCGTCCTTCATTTTGTCGAAATAGCGGATATCTTTGGGGTTGCTCCCGGGCCATCCACCTTCCACGTAATCGATCCCGAGTTCATCCATTTCGTGGGTTAATCGGATTTTATCGGACAGGGAGAAAGCAATGTTCTCGGTCTGAGAACCGTCTCGAAGCAATGTGTCGTAAACATCCACCGTCATTTTGACTTCCTCCCCAGTAGAATATCGGACAAGCAATTAAGTCTACGGATGGTCATTGAATCCCCTGTGAGTTATAGATCGAACTTTCGGTGAAGAACCCGGACCGCCTGTTCCACCGACTCCTGTTGGAGCGCAACGGAAATGCGGATCTCGGATGTGGAGATCATTTCAATGTTAATGTCGTCCTTCCCCAGCGCTTCGAAAACTTTTTTTGCTACACCAGGGTGGTTCCGCATACCGGTACCGACAACGGAAACTTGAGCAATGTCCTCGTCGGTCGTGACACCCTCCCCACCCAATTCATCGATTGTTCCTTCGGTAATCTCAACGGCATTTTCAAAATCCGTTCGAGAAACCGTAAACGAAATATCATTCTGCGCCTGCTGGGTAGCACCGCTACTTTGGACAATCATATCCACGTTGATATTGTCGTCCGCGAGGGCCCCAAAAAGCGACGCCGCGATGCCGGGACGATCCGGGACATCCCGTACTGAAATCCTCGCCTGATCGACGTCGGTCGTAACGGCTCGTACATCAACTTCCTCCATGTCTATACCTCCATCCGTTATTATCGTACCGGGTTCATCCGAGAAAGTGGAACGGACCTGCAAGTCAACCCCGTATTTCCACCCGAACTCGACGGCTCTGACCTGCAGGACCTGCGCCCCAAGACTTGCGAGTTCAAGCATCTCCTCGTATTCAATAGCCGAAATTTTGTGAGCGTCCTCAACGTAATTTGGATCGGCCGTGAACACACCCTCAACATCAGTGAAAATGTCACAGCGGTCGGCATCCAGGACGGAGGCAAGGGCAACGGCCGTCGTATCCGATCCACCACGACCGAGAGTGGTTATGTCACCTTTCTCGTTGATACCCTGAAAGCCGGCGGCCACCACAATTTTGCCCTCCTCAAACTCCTGGCGGATCCGCTGTCCGTTAATATCGCGAATTCGGGCTTTCGTGTGGCTCTCGTCGGTCTGAATTCTCATTTGATGAGCCGTCAGGGCAATGGCGGATTCTCCCAGATCCTCGATCGCCATAGCCAGAAGGGCACTGCTCATGGTCTCACCCGTCGACATGAGCAGATCCATTTCCCGGCTTGGGTGTGTACTCGACACCTCACGGGCAAAATTAATCAAGTCATCAGTTGTATCGCCAAGAGCAGACACCACGGCAAGGACCTGATTGCCCTCCCGGTATGTCTCCACAATGCGCTTGGCCACGTTGCGTATTTTCTCAACGTCGGCCACGGAGCTTCCACCGTATTTCTGAACGTAAAAAGCCAAAGTCAGTCCTCCATCATTTTCCGCTGAATCAGTACTTAAACACGTAAGCCGGTACAATTAAACCTCCGGCTTTATTTTATACCAGCATGTTTCAACTGAAGGATTCAAATATTTAAGGCAAAACATAAATTGCACGGCCGATGGAACCCTTATTCCTCGGACAAGTTTTTGTTCGAGGAATGGTATTTACACTTAAATCGCCACTGACGGCCAATTATTCGTGAAAGGCAGTCTTCTCTCCCGAGAACCACCGGGCCATCTCGTTCCAGCCTTCGGTTACCAGTGGGGACTCAGCAGCGTCCGACTCGGTAAATCGCCTGTCGGAGTCACTGCTGACTCCATCATCGATTACTACAAACGGAACCGGCGTGTCAACGTGTGTGCGTTCCTGGACAGGCGTGTAATGATCGGGCCCAAGTGCAACCCGAATGTCCCGATTCTCGAGTGCATCGGCAACGGGTCCGGCTATGTTTCGATCAAATCGCTCAATCATTTTGATCTTCAGGTCAGGATCCCCTTCGTGGCCTGCTTCATCGGTCGCTTCCACATGGAGGAAGACCATTTTATCCTCCTCGAGTTCCTCAAGTGCCCTATCGGCTTTGGCTTCCATGTCGGTATCGAAATCGCCGGTGGCACCGGGAACCTGGGCCTTTTCCAATCCAACCGAAAGCCCGAGCCCGTTAATAAGGTCTACACCGGCAACGACACAGCCGTCAACGCCGTAACGATCCTTAACCTGCGGAAGGGATGACATAAGACCATTACCCCAGGGCCAGGCCATGTTCGCGGTATATCCACCGTTCGCTTTTCGCTTTTCGTTGAGTGGATGCTGCTCCAGGACGTCCCGGGAATCGCGCATCATTTCGATGAGCCGATCGGCATTCTCACCTTCCGGTAAGACCTCTCCAACCGGGCGACCCATTTCGTCGTGAGGAAGATAGCATTTTGTTTCCTCAAACCCCTCTGCCACCATGACTCCGCGGTAGCGAATCCCAGGTTCAAACCGAAATCCCCGGTCCGAAAATTCCTGGTTAAGCGTTTGGAAGAGTTCCGCGCCGATATCCGAGGGAAGATTACCCGCTGAGTACTCGGCAAGAATATTGGCGTCGTTCACGTGAACAAGGTTACAGCGGAAGGCAACCTCTCCCTCCTTGAGATCCATACCGAGGTTCAGTGCTTCCATCGGGCCCCGGCCGAGGTACCACTCGCGGGGATCGTATCCAAGCAGAGAAATATTGGCGATCCCTGAATCCGGGGGACAGCCATCAGGGATGTTTTTTAGTCGAAAGACACTTCCCCTGTCGGCCAATCGATCAAAATTGGGAGTATCGGCCTGTTCAAGTGGGGTTTTACCATCGTATTTGTCCTGTCCCCAGCCGGCTACACCATCGGGGACTATTAACATCGTAGGCTTAGTCATGATAACTCAGACTCCAGGATAATTGTCAGTCAACGAAAATTCGATAATCCAAAAGTATAACTGTTATTTCAGTGAATGAGAGTCTACGGATGTCGGTGGGGACGGTAGTTACTTTTCAAAGTCCTCTTCAATATGAAGAGAAACTGGGTCCTCCCCTATAACGTCGAGGTCCGCGATGGTCCCAACGGCGGAATCCATGCTTCCCTGAGAGGCCTCGTGCGTAGTTAAAACAACGGGAACAAGATTGTCCTCGGACCGTCCTCGCTGGATCACTGAATCGATACTGATATCGTGATTACTGAGTATGGTTGTGACCTTGGATAGAACCCCCGGTTCATCCTGGGCCATCAGGCGGAGGTAAAATCTCGATTCCACCTCTTCGATCGGAACCGTCCGATGCTCGGTCCCCCCGTAGTAATACGGGGCCCGGGTTTGATTGCTATTACGGGCCAGACTGATAATGTCACCAATTACAGCAGTGGCAGTTGGTCCTCCGCCGGCGCCTTTCCCTGTTAGCATATTGCGGCCCACTGGAGTCCCCTGCGTTAACACAGCATTGTACTCGTACTGAATGGCGGCCAGCGCAGAGTCCTCAGGAATCAGTGTGGGATGGACGCGAGTATCGAGTCCACGATCAGTCTGCTTGGTCAATCCGAGCAATTTAATCTTGTATCCGAACTGCTCGGCATCCCGCATTATCTCGGGCTGTATCCGGCGGATGCCACGACAATATATCTCATCCAGCGTCACCCGGGTTCCGAAACCAAGTCCCGCTAAAAGTGCAATTTTATGGGCCGTGTCAGTCCCTTCAACGTCGTAGGACGGATCGGCTTCGGCGTAACCTTTCTCCTGTGCCAGCTGAAGTGCTTCTTCAAACTGTAAGCCGTCGTGCTCCATTCGGGTTAAAACATAGTTACTGGTACCGTTAATAATACCGTATATAGCCTCAAAATCGGCATCGACCATGGCTTCCCGAATGGATCGGACCACGGGAATACAACCCCCAACGGCCGCTTCAAAACGGATTCGTTGACCGGTCTCCCGGGCAGTTTTAAAGAGTTTCTCCCCGTCGTGGGCAAGTAGTTCCTTGTTTGCGGTGACAACATCCATTCCTGACTTCAGGGCCCGTTCAACGATCCTTCCGGCCGGATTCAGTCCACCAATTAATCCCACAAGGATGTCAACTTCAGCCTGGTCGATAAGTTCTTCCGCGTCCTCGTACAGGTCCAGGCCCTCGAGCCGGTGCTCAAAGGATTCGGGGACGGCCGGTTCGGCCACGGCGCTGAGTTCGACCGTGGTGCCGGTACGGGTTGTCAGAGTACCGGAGCGGTCCTGCAACCGCCGTGCCACCTCACCACCGACGGTTCCCAGTCCAACTACTCCAATCTTCTGTACCATCGTGAACGCCCCTGAAAGTTAACTCGCACCGTCGAAATGTGTCATACGAACAAAACGACGGTACCGTTCGTCAAGATCCCAGTCGCGCATTTCAAGAAGACCTTTAATTCCAAATTCTTCCACGGTGAAGGATGCAGTAATATTCCCATGGACCAGTGCGTCCTTCAGATTGGTGAAGTTAGTCTCACCAAGTTCGGCCAGGTATCCCATGAAACCACCACCAAAACTATCACCGGCACCGGTCGGATCCTTGACCAGAGCAACGGGAAAACCAGGAAGAACAAATTCCCATCCCCGCCCGCTCATGAAGACGCCGTGCTCGCCCTTCTTAATAATGGCGACCGACGGTCCCATTTCACGCAGTTTTTCACCGGCGTTACTCAGGTTAGGCTCCCCGGTGAGGAGTTTCGCTTCGGAATCGTTGAGGAAGAAAAAGTCAACCCTCCGAAGTACCTCCTCGAGTTGATCCATTTTGTTCTCGATCCAGAAGTTCATTGTATCACAGGCAACAACATCGGGATCCTCAACCTGATCCAGTACCGAAAGCTGTATTTCCGGATCGATGTTAGCGAGGAATACGTGGGAAGAACTTCGGTAGGACTCGGGGATTTCGGGGTCAAAATCCGCAAACACATTAAGTTGTGTATCCTCGGTTTGGGCTTCTAAATCCTCCTCGTAGAAACCATCCCAGCGAAAGGTCTCCGCGTCTTCCTCGATGGTTAAGCCCTCGAGGTCCACTCCATTCTTTTCGAGCTTTTTGAGAAGATCGCGATCGAAATCGCCTCCGACCACACCAACAAGATTGACCGGAGCAAACTGGCTGGCGGCAAG
>JBDGPI010000234.1:8095-42277 GCA_042219765.1 Salsurabacterium abyssinicum (SeqCode) | reverse complement strand
CTGAAGTAGGTAGCGGCGCCCCCCGGTTCATCCTCCACTTCACCATGGATGGTTTCGATTGAATCAAAGGCCAGTGATCCTACAACAAGCACGTCATTCGACATGAAACTGTCCTCCTGAGTAGTAAGTGAGAGAAACTTAAGGCGAGCTGCTACAAAAAAACTATGAGACAAATCGTCCTTTAATTACTTCAAGCGACTTATCCAGTAATCATCTATTGTTCCCTTATCGACGAGTGATTGAGCGGTACTATCGGCCTCGGACCGGCTGGAGAAGCGTCCGAGCCGTACACGGTACCAGCGACTACCGTCGATCATTTTTTCGGTAATAAAAGCATCGTAGCCGGCGTTTTCAAGCCGGGTTACTTCCTTATTGGCCCGAGATTTTTTAAGGAATGAGACCGTCTGTATTGAAAAGACCGGCCCGGCGGTCTCCTGGGTTTCATCCCCGGACTCCGTAGTGGCGTCCTGATCTGTGGTGGTAGCCTCCGAGCTGGATGCTTCGTCCTGGGAATCGGTCGTGGATTCCTCCGAACTGGTACTGCCGTTAGTTGCATCCGGTTCAACGTCGTTCACACTCAGAGCCGGGGGCGCTTCCCTCCGTTCGGAGGTCTTCTCCGAAGACCCTTCCGACGGGTTGTCGGTGGATGTTTCCGAGGGAGAAGGAACACTGGATCCGTTTTCACTGGGGGTTGACGTACTCTCATCCGATTCCGAACCCTCTGAAGTATCCCTCTCAGCGTCGGATAATTGGTCCCGAGTGATGGCGGAAGGACGGTCGTTCCGTTCATCACTTGACGATTTAGTTTCAGATGATGCTGATTGTCGTGTTTCGTTCGGTTGTGATTGGGTTAACGACTGGGACCGGGTTTGATCCCGCTCGGAGATAGATCGTTTGGCCGCCTGATAACCCTGCTGGTACCCATAGTACATCCCAAAGGCAAAAAAGCCGCCTCCAAGAAGGGCAGCTCCCAGGATTGCCCAGAGAAAAACGGTGGAATCAAAGCCGAAATACCCCTCCGAGTCCCGGGGATACTTAGCCATCCTCCCCACCCTCCTCCACCGCATCACTCAGTTCGAGAAACACTTCGGCGTTCTGCATTTCCTGTTCAAGTTCCTCGAGCAACTCCGGTATATCCTCTTTACTGAGGTCCAGCTCATCCATGACATCCTCCTGGAAGGGAGGAATAACGTCATCACCGGTCCAGCCAATATTTTTGGTTCGAGCAAAGATATCTCCCACGTGAATTAACATTGGCAGAGTTTTGTACTCCTGGGGAGCGTCAAGTGGCTCGGGATAATGCCGAATCGACTGAGAAATCTGCTCCGGGAGATTCCACTGCTCGGTCAACCAGGAGCCAATTCTTGGATGACCGACGCCGAGGATCTTCCGCTCCGCTTCAAGCATCTGACAATTACGGTCTCGAACCATTTTGAAAATTTCTCTGAGCTCGTCGTGGAAATAGAGGTCAATAACAATTTTGCCTATGTTGTGGAGAATCCCGACAACAAGAATTTCCTCGGGATTTGGATACCGGATACGTTTCCCCAGAATTTCAGCGGCGACACCCGTTCCGATCGAATGTTCCCAGAGGCCGACCCGGTCAAATTTATCCACCCCTTCACCCTGAAACACCTCAAAAACGGAGGCGCTTAGAGCAAGACTTTTGACACGGTTGAAACCGAGAATGACAACAGCTTCACGAACGGTAGATATTTGGCGGGAAAAACCGTAAAAGGCACTATTTACGAGTTTCAGAACCTTTGCGGTTAACGATGGGTCCTGACTGATCACCTGGTTCATGTCCGCGGCGGATGTGTCAGGATCCTCCACCATTTTTATAATTTGCGTAACAACCGACGGCAGAGTCGGTAAATCCTTAACCTGTTTTACGAGTCCCTTTAGTTTCTCCTCGGTGTCCGATGCTGCCTCATCAGGTGTCATAGGTTTCTTCTCCCCCTACCAGATTCCGGTCCAGTATTTTTTGTTCTAGCTGTCGCGCCTGTTCTTTTAAATCATTAAGTGAACCTCGGTTATCAATCACTTGATCGGCCCTTCGGGCTTTTTCCGACTGATCGAGCTGACGTTCGCGCCGTCGTTTTATATCCTCGTCGGAAAGCGGTCGATCTTTGAGCCTTCGGTTTACGATCTCCTCGGGGGCCGTCACAGTAACGACCCAGTCACAGAGTTCGTCCGCCCCGGACTCAAACAGGAGCGGAGCCTCTATAACGTAAAAACTACTGTCGCTTTGTTCAATTTTCTCCGCGAGTTTATCGATCACAAGCGGGTGTAATATAGATTCGAGTTTCGAGAGTTTATCGGTATCGGAAAAGACCTCCTCGGCAAGTTTATCCGGTCGCAAAAACCCGTCCTCGTCCAATATCGATTTACCGAACTCCTCGACAACTGGATCGTACCCTTCGTGACCGGGACGCATGAGGTCCTTCGCAATGTCGTCCGCGTCCAGGTGAGTCCCCTGTTGGCTCGTGAGGGTCTCCGCGAACGTAGACTTACCGGTTCCAATTGTGCCGGTAACTCCAATAACTGGCGTGGACATAATGCTGGATCCTTTAACTAATTGGATGTGAAAGTAAATATCTATCCTTAATAAACTAAAGCAACTATTAAGATATTAACTGGTAGTCGGCTAAATTACAGTGTGGACGGGTTATTTACTAACTTCTCCCCAGTTATCACCGGTTTTCAAGCTAATTGTTACGGGAACCCGTAAATCGATAGCATCCGCCATCGTCGATTCAACGGTACCGGACATTTCGTCAATGTCCTCCTGGTGGCACTCCAGAACAAGCTCATCGTGAACCTGCAGAAGAAGTCGGCAACGCAGATGCTCGAGTTTGGGGTCGAGGTCTATCATAGCTTTTTTCATTAAATCAGCAGCCGTTCCCTGAATAGGAGCGTTGACTGCGGCCCGATCGGCAAACTGTTGCTGATAGTAATCGTTGCTGTTCAGTTCAGGAATGTAGCGGCGACGCCCCCAGAGCGTCTCGACGTAACCCTGATCTCGGGCCCGTTCAATAGTCTGATCAAGGTAGGCCCTGACCCCCGGATAACGTTCAAAATAACGATCAATGTAATTCTGCGCCTCATCCCGACTGATATCAAGATCACTACTTAGTCCATGGGCACTGAGACCATACGCTATTCCATAATTAACAACTTTTGCCACCCGTCTATCGTCTTCGTCGACCTGGCCGGGGTCTTTTTCAAAGATATCGGCTGCTGCCGTCGTATGAACATCCCGGCCCTCATTAAAAGCCTCCATGAGAGCTTCGTCCTGCGACATGTGGGCCAGCAGTCTCAACTCTATTTGAGAATAATCGGCGGCCAGAAGCTGATAATCCTCCTCCGAAACCGTAAAGGCCTCCCTTACTCGCCGACCGAATTCATCCCTGACAGGAATATTTTGTAAATTCGGTCGGCTACTGGTTAGACGTCCGGTAGCCGCTATCGTCTGATTAAATTCAGTATGAACTTTTTGAGTATTTGGATTGACCGCTTCAACCAGTGGCGATAGGTAAGTGGATTCGATTTTATTGTAGTGACGGTACTCCAGAATAACTTCCGGTAGCTCATGGTGCTCGGATAATGCTTCCAGGGTCTCGGCATTGGTGCTCGGTTTACCACTGTCAGTCTTGGATTGAACGGGCAATTCCAGCTTGTCGAAGAGAATTTCACGAAGTTGCTTGGGGCTATTCAAGTTGAAGGATTCTCCAACAATGTCATGGGCACGGGAACGCAGGGACTCGATGGTTTCCCCGATCTGCCGGGATAGGTCCTCGAGGAACTCCGAGTCCAGTGCAATTCCGTTGAACTCCATTTCAGCCAGAATTGAAGTCAACGGCAATTCAAGTTGCTCAAGGACGTCCTCCTGTTTTTTTTCACGAACTTCCGCTTTGATATCCGCACAGAGGCTACTGAGTAGAATAGTCACTCGGGAGAGCCAATCATGCAGGGTGTCGTTATCCCAGTTATTGTCGTACTCCGGAACAGTCGTACCAAGTTCACGACTGACTATATCCCGAATTTCGTGATCCTTGTCCGGGTTCACGAGGTAGGAAGCAATTTTAAGGTCAAAGGTTGAAAGTTCCTGCGGCACGGTACTACCCGTTCGGTGGGCCAGGACCTGAAGGTGTTTCTGCTGGAAGGACTCCGTTCCGACCTGACTCAACCGCTCAATTATCGACTGGTAGTTATCCGAGAACTCCAGGGGACTCGAACTCTCCAGGACGTGTACGGTCCCCTCCACCAGGATCATTGTATAAAATCGATCCGCCTGCATGATTGAAGCATTTTCCCCCGGCAAAAAGACAAACACAAAGGGGTTTTCATCAATAGCGGAAGGATCAAACTCCTCGAGGTTATGGTGTTCCCAATCTGGATCCAGGTCGTCCCAACCGGGGGTTATGTCAAGTTTTTCCTCGAGTTCTTCACGGATACTCGTAAATTCCATTCGCCGACAGAACTCCACCAGCGTCTCGTACTCGATCCCCTCGAACCGAGCATCGTCAAGTTCAAGCGACAGCGGAGCGTCATCCCGCAATTGGACCAGATGTTTGCTATCGTGAATCTGATCCTGGTTATCGAGGATGTTCTCAGTCAAGCGATCGGAAACGACATCCGATATTTCATCCGGTGACTCAAGCATTTCCTCAACCGAGTCGAAGTGATTCAGCAAGCGTCCGGCATAGGTGGGCCCAATACCCTCCACGCCGGGTATGTTGTCCACGGAATCCCCGACCAGACTAAGGAAGTCGGGAACTTTCCCGGGTGGAACTCCAAGTTCGTCCTCAATATCGTCCCCGGTTAAGATTTCGGTATCACTTAATCCCTGTTTCTGCTTCAGAACCTTCACGGATCCGTCCGCAAGCTGAAAATTATCTTTATCGTTACTGACGAGGACAAATTCCCCATCTATCTCACCGGACCACTCGTCTACCATGGAGGCCAGCAAATCATCGGATTCGAAACCCTCGGCCTGTTCGACAGGAATGTTAAGGGCCTCGAAGAGTTCCTCAATAATTGGCATCTGAGCACGCAGTTCGTCGGGCATTTCCGGCCGCTGGATTTTGTAATCCTCGTAAAATTCCTTGCGGAAGGTCGGTTCCTCGGAATCGTACGCACACACTATGTAATCCGGATCGTAATCCTCCAGCAGTGTGACCATAAAGCGCAAGACGCCGTAAACAGCCCCCGTCGGCTGGCCGCTGGAATTGCGCAAATTAGCCTTCGACATGGCATGGTAGGAGCGATAAATCAAATAATGTCCGTCAAGGATGTAAATTGATTCACTCATAGTATGGTCCACTCTCATTTAGTGAATTGCTTGAATTTTTTTCAGAAGTCATAGATTATCTATGGCGCTTTCGATGAGTTACATTCTGTCATAGTTGCGGAGACATTCACGTCAATCTTCCACCCCATCACTACAGTCAGTGAGGTTCCTCAATTGAAAGAATTTTTGAAGGATAAAGTCAAGTACATTAAAGAACCCTATCGTTTGCGGGTTCACCTGGGTTACATTCTCATAATAGCTCTTGCCGTGACGGCAGAACCAATCAAACCGCTCTTTGTCACGGGCTCCGTCGCCATTGGCATTGGCATCATCATTCGCATCTGGGCATCGGGCATTGTTAAGAAGGACGAACAACTTGCCGTCGAGGGTCCCTACTCGTTGTGTCGGAACCCCCTCTACGTCGGCAACATCCTCATCGGTTACGGTTTTGGTGCAATTAACGGTCAACTGTGGGGAGTAATTCTACTGACGGCCTACCTGCTGGCCTTTTACCCCTACACCATAATCCGCGAAAATCGGAAAATGAAACGGCTTTTCGGTGATGAATTCGAGGATTACAAAGATGAGGTTCCAACCCTAATACCCCGTTTAACGCCTTATTCCACCCTCGGTGGCTGGAGCTTCAGCCAGTACTTCTGGGAGAACAAAGACTTCGTCAACGAAGGCCTTGTTGTTCTTTTCTGGGGCTACACCACCTATCTTTACCTGGGTTGACGTCAGGAACCCTCGGTTTAATCCCGCCCCGTTAGCCCCTTACTCCTCCAGAACCGGATTGGTCTCCGGATCATTGTAACTTTTGTACTGACGGTAAATCTTAATCTTCTTCCTGCCGTCTTGAATATCCTTCATCAAACGGTCAAACGACTGCCCCAGGTCCTCCCGCTGTTCCGTCAGGACCCCTACTTCCTCGGATCGGTTCTGCTGGGAGTAATGAAAAATCTTCAGACTCATGATGGAGAGTCGGTCCAGTATCAGCCCGGGCGGTTCAGTATGCATCTCTATTGAGTCGCCGGTGGGCCCACCCTGAATTTCGTGGAAAAAATACTCATCAAGGACCTCCATCTGGTCGTTGCGCTTCTGATTGACCGCGTCAATGCCACGCTTAACGTCAACGAGTTCCTCCGGGGAAGCGTCCTTACGGCGAGCTTCATCCTCGAAGTACCAGATGACGTTGTTGCATAGGTGCAGATGCATCAATTGGTCCAGCAACGAGTTCCCGTCAGGAAGGTTAATCTCATCATCAACCAGCTCAAAGAACCGACCACTTCGCTCGGTAAACCAGTTATCGGTCCGCGAGCGCCAGCGCTTCAAAAATTTAATCCAGCTTTCGTGGCTCTTTTCCTCCGAGGGTTGATTCCACGTATCCGTCCAGGAATCGAGTTTCGTTTTAATAGTATTAAATTCAAGAACTGACATGTCGGCCACACTTCCCAATGATAAACGAAATAAATAATTGACTGTTACGCTGGGTTATCATTCGAACAAGTAATCACGCCTGAAGCGATCGAGTTTCTCGAGAAAAACAGGGGAGTCAAGCCGTTCCCATTCATCCTCCGTCACGGCCTCGGGACAGTAATCTTTCTTGAGTTTTACAACAGCATTTAAGTCCATTTCCTTGAATTGATTGTAGAGGAATCGGTATGGAGCCCCCCAGGGAGCATCCCACCGAAAATGGGTTCCAAAATCAACAATCACCGGTTCAAGGTCCGGTGACACGAGAAGGTTATCTTTCTTCTTCAGATCGGAATGAACAATCCCGAGATCATGCATGTCATCGACGGCCCGCTGAAATTGGTCAAAGAAGTCGGGGCCGAGTTCGTCATGATCGACTTCCCGTACCCGCCGTCCTTTGCGAAATTCCATCACGATGGACTCAGGAGGCCTGAGCTCAAATAAATCCGGGACCTCAGGTAGTGGATCCAGCTGCCGGAGGGCCCTGGCCTCCCGTTTCAACAGCTGGAATTCCAACAACCCCAGGAGAGGTACATCCGGATGCAAAACTGATTTGACCACTGCTTTTTGCCCGTTGTACTCGCCCACCCGAAGTCGGGCCTGGTTACTTGTGGAGCTGCTTTCCTCGAGGCTAATGGTCCGGGATCCTTTTAATTAAAAGCCGTTTTAACTTCGTTTACCTGATGCTCGTACAACTGACTGTACGTGGGTGACGACTCAACGAGTTGAGAATGTTCCCCAATTGACTCAATGGTGTGATCATTGAGAACAATTATACGATCGGCAAATTGGACCGTTGAGAGTGCATGGGATATTGTGACGAGCGAAATATCACTCGGGAGATTTTCGATAGCTTTTAGAATCATCTTCTCGGAGCGGCTGTCGACATCGGAGGTGGCCTCATCAAGAACCAGGATTCTGGGATCTCCCAGTAGAGCCCTCGCCAGGGCCAGCCGCTGGCGTTCACCACCCGAAAATTTTACGCCTTCCTCACCGACGTCCGTTTCAAAACCCTCCGGTAAACTCTCGATAAAGTCAATGGCCTCCGCCTGATCCGCCGCCCGTCGTATATCGTCTTCGTCAACGTCTGGTCGACCGTACCGGATGTTCGACCTGATTGTGTCGTCAAACAGGATTGTGTGTTGAGTAACCAGTCCGAACATCTGTCGGTACTGTTTCAAATCGTACTCCTTAAGTTCGTGTCCATTCATCACAATCCGGCCTTCGGTGGGATCAATAAACCGTAAAAGAAGATCGGTAAACGTTGACTTCCCGGCGCCGCTTGGTCCGACCAATGCCAGGTTTTCCCCACTGCCAAACGTCAGGTTTATGTTTTTAAGTGCCATTTCGTCGTAATCAGGATAGGAATATCCCACGTCCTGAAATTCGATTTTATCCTCGAAGACCGGCGTCCTATCCCCCTCCTCGAGGTCGGCAAAGACGTCTTCACTGTTGTTCACGATCTGGTCAATTCGCTCGGCCGCCCCCCGTGATGTTTGAATGGTCTCGTTAAAGGACGAAATTTTTCGGAGGGACTTGTAAACCCAGAGGGTCGAGATACCAAAGGTCGCAACCTGGGTCATTGTCAGGTAACCGGAGATAATCATCGAGATGGCAAAATACAGTACCGCTATCATCGGTAGGGTTGTAAAGAAGTGCAGTGCGGGCCTGAGAATACTATTGGAAGCAGCCTTGCGCCGTGCTTTGCGAAAGTGACGCTGGTTTTCTTCGTCGAAGTCTTCGATTTCTTCGTCCTCTTTTGCCTCTGACTTCACAAGCTTTATCCCGGTAAACTTCTCCTGCATTCGGGTCAGAAGCGACCCCATGACATCCTGCGTGGCCCGACTGTAGCGTTTGATACGATTACCGACGTGATAAATCCCCCAGCCACACAACGGTAGGATTAAATAAAAGATTCCTAAAATCGGCGCGTAGTAAATAGCTATCCCTATTGCCATTATCATTTCGAGGGGAGCCTGAATTGCGTCCCGAAGTCCCATTCCGATCGAATTTTTGACTTGACCAATATCGTTCGAGAGACGGCTTATTAAATCCCCCACACTTTTTTGCTCGAAGAATGTCACGGGACGCCGAATCATATCCCGGTACAATTCGGACCGAATATCCCGTCCGATATTGATGGACACGTAACGCATGACAAAAAGTCGAATGAAATCCGTGATACCACGGATGAAAGCAAGCCCAATGAGAAAGACAACGACCTGATTGAGGATTTCGTATTTCGTGCCCGAAGCGATCGTCATTGAGGCCCCCGATGGCAGTAAAATAGGCACATCGGGAATGTCCAGTGTTAAAGCGTTACCGAGAGTCCCGGACTCAATTTGGCTGCCAATTTCCTGAAAGAGATAAATCACCACGGCTGAATTCGTGACACTAAATATAAAAATCCCAACAAATGCCAGTACAAATAGCCCTTTGTAATTCCGCATGTATTTCCAGAGCCACTTGAAATAATCTACCGTAGAATTCATGGAAATAGGTCCTTTTATACTGAGGTCAGACGTAAAGTAACTTCATTGTTGAAGTAAAATATTTGATTACTCTAAATGAAGTTTGTCGATCCGAAAAACCGACACTTGATACAAGTCCTGAGCTACAGTTTTTCGGACAGCACGAGAGATTAGCTAAAAGTATTAAATAGAAAGGTAGATTATAGCATTGTTATCGTTTTTGGCTTAACTGGATAACCAGTCCAAGGAGGAGACTCAGTATTCCTCGTACAGTCAGCAACACGAACGGTAAACCAAAAAATTATCGCGTCATGAAAAATTACCAGCATCACCTCCCTATTCCCGAACTCACGGAGGAATCATCGTCATCGCGGGTTACGCTTCAATCGGACGACAGTCTTCTACTGGTACGGCTTAGTGCTATCGGTGACGCAGTAAGACTTCTTCCAGTCGCCCAGTACCTTCGTAACAACGACTTTCAGGGACGGATCGATTGCGTTGTTGAACCGCCAATCAACGAATTCCTGGAACTGTATCCTCAATTTGATGCAATACATACCGTACCGCTTGAACTATCCGTAACATCATTTCGTACAATTTTTACCGCCCTATCCACGCTACGCAACCGGAACTACGACTGGATCTTTGACATGCATGGACTGTTAAAAAGTGGTCTGTTCTCCTACTTGACTGGTGGCCAACGCAGGATCGGCTACAGTTCGGAGAAAAGTCGTGAGCTGAACTACTATTTCCAAACCGCCAACCTCAGTAACCCCTTACCACCTAACATGCCACGAATTCTAAAATACCTCCAGCTTATACGACCAGTCACTCCACAGTTTGAGTTCAGACGAGAAACAATCTCCCCTGAAGTCCCGCAGTTCGACCCCAGCACACGCGATCTGGAGGCTGAAGCCCGGAAAAAACCACTCTTAATCCATCCTTCGAGCAGTCACAGCCGTTATGGAACCAGCAAGGAATGGGGACGGGATAATTTCGTTGAGCTGATTCAAAACATAAATCCTCTAATTGACGTCCCGGTACGAATCACCTGGGGTCCCGGGGAACTGGGGAAAGCGAAATCTATTGCGAAGGAATTCAAAGGGGAGACAGTCGAGGTTGCCGAAGAGGCCAACTCACTTCAGGACCTTGCTTACCAGCTCCACCATGCAAGCCTCGTCGTAAGTGTCGACACCTCAGTGGCTCACATTGCGGATCTTATCGGAGTTCCCCTTGTGGCAGTGTTCGGAGGATCAAACCACCACATTCATGCACCACTTTTAACGAATTATCGATTTGTGACGCGCAGGAAGCTTGAGGATTCAATTGAAGACATCCCTGTCGCAAGAGTTCAAACAGCAATTCAGGATCTTCTAGACGAATTGTAATCGTCGAGAACTACTCCTTTAACCCGGTAACTTCAGTCCGTTCACTCTCTTGAATGGAATGGGTCTCAAGCCAGTCGGCTATGTGTGGAAAGACTTCGTCCCGAGCTTCGTCTCCGAAAATAAGGTCAATGTGACCGTACTGACCGTTCACGTCCTCAAAGTCCCCCATTACTCGAAAATCCTTATCCTCGGCCGGTATCGCCTCGTAACCCCTCCGTAGATTATGTACTGGACTCATTTGATCGAGCTCACCGGCAATTATCAAGGTGGGCACTTCAACATTCTGGACGTTTTCCCTGTAGTTCATTTCCCGGTCAAAATCCGTCCAGCGGTTGTTGATGACCCAATCGGAAAATTGATAAAGAACGCCGGTGCTTAGCATATCAACACCCTCATTGGCGGCATACCGCAACCGTTTTGAGGAGGTATGATCCATGTTCAACAGTAACAGTGAGATATTTTTCGGAATGGCATCCATAAACAGTGCAATCCAGCGGGCAAAGAACGGTAGTGGAAGAAAGTCGAGACTGTTGACAAAAGGAAGGTAACGAAAGGCCTTTCCGATTCTTTCCAGCCAGGTCAGCTGTGGGTCGCCATCGGAATCCGGCGTCTCCGAGTTACTTTTCTGAAAACCATGGAACGGGCTTCCGGGGGTCACTGCACTGGCTATTCGTTTTTGATTCTCCGAAGTGGCAAATGCGTAGAATAGCATCGCCCCCATGCTGTGACCGACCCAGTGCAGTCGGTCATACTCACTGTGACTTAGCACGTAATCAACGATAGCGGGAATATCGTACCGAACGTAATCGTCGAACAACCAGGGTTCCTCCGGGACGTCACTGGATCGTCGTCCACGAAGATCAGGAGCCCAGCAATCGTACCCCTGTTCAACCAGGTACTGTGCCACACCATTGCGTTCATCAAAACACATATGTCGGTGATTGATTGAGAACCCGTGAACCAGAAGTACCGGTTCCCGGTGGGCGTCCGGGTCATCCGGTGTATACCGCCAGAGACCCAGATCCAGGTCGTCCTCGGTGGTTACCCGATGAAACTCATCGGCCGAGTCATCCTCACGATACAACTGCTTAAACAGAAGGTCACCGAGGTAAAACCCGACGGCGGTGACTCCCAGGCCCGTTAAAAAGCGTTTAATGGATCGTGTTCTCATACTTCACCGTCTGTAAGTGTCAAACAAGTGTTAGAGGAAAGATCCTAAAATGGCGCGCGTATCACGTCTGCTTTTCCGTGAAGTCGATTTTTCAATTGGATGTCTCTCGATCCAGTCCACAACTTCCGAGTAAATTTCATCGTTGGCATGTTTCCCGAAAATTAAGTCAAGATGGGAGTAGTCGTGATGAAAACCATTGTCCTCTGAGGCAAGTACGAACTTCTTGTCGTCGGTATTGATTTTATCATATCCCGCTCTCCCCCGGGTAGGACACAATTCATCCCCGGCTCCGGCAATAACCAGCGATGGTACTCTAACGTTCTCCACTCCTTTACGGTAATTTACGGTCCCATCCTCATCGGTCCAGGTATCGTTGACGGACCAGTTGGGATATTGAGTGATAGCCCGGGTACTCGTATTGGCAAAGACAACGGACGGAAAGCGCCTGAGGATTTTGTCGTCGACGTTATTGAGGTTAACAAGGGGGAGATCCATGAATTCGGGTACCATACCAAGCGTAAACCCAAGCCAGCGCAGAAGATAGGACAGCGGAAATTTTTTCAGTTTGAAGGGAAACGAGTGCAGCTGATCCCCGAAGTAATCCACCAGGGTAGGATCGTGAAATTTAACCGGACTGCCGATTGTCGTTCCCGTTGCAAGTTTGTCACCATAATCAAGGGAGCCAGCCAGAGCATAGTAAAGCATCCCCCCCATACTGAAACCCACCCAGTGCATGCGTGGAAAGTCCACTTGCTCCAGTACGGTATCTATGACGGCCGGCAAGTCCTTTTTGGCGTAGTCGTCAAACCCCCAGTGCTCGTCCGGCTCTTCGCTTTTACCACGTCCCCGTAGATCAACGGCCCAGCAATCGTATCCCTGCTCGCAGAGCAATGGTATAAGGCCACTGTGGTTGTGGTAGGTAAAGGTCCGGTGATTGGCGGCGAGACCATGCACCAGTAATATCGGTTCACCGGGACTCTCGGCCTTCGGAAGATACCGCCACAGGGCGAGTTCAGTTCCGTCACGGGAGGATACTTCGTGAAGCTCGTGATCCAATTCCGGTTCTTGGTAGAATTTCCGCAAGGTAAGATCGGCTAACCAGGAGGTCGCAACCGTTGTACTGACACCGGCAAACGCAGTTTTCCAGTTCTTAAGCAACTTTTTCATGCCCTATCCTCCGACCCCTTCGAAAAAGGAAGCCACCCTGAGAGCAGATCGTGTAAGACCCTTTGTTACCCTTTTGTTACCATAATTCTTATACAAATCTGATGATTAATCAAATATCTTTTTCACCCATTGAATGGGATTATAAAAATTTGATGGCGTGAGGGCTGTAAAAGTAAATCCAATGAAGGGGGAGTAAGGGTCGTCTTGAAATCAGCGTCCTCTGTCGGAGGACTTGGAGGAACCCAGTCCATAGAATCTAATGCTACTTCTAAGGAATCAAATAATAGGAACTTTGAGTAAGCGCAAAACCTGATCGTTAAATATCAGCTTGTAGGGTAAGAGACGCCGGGAATGTACGAAACTTAATTTTTAACGGGATGTTTTTTTAACCAGTCCACCAACAGGGGGAAAATTTCCTTACGGGCGTTCTTCCCGAGCACCAGGTCCACGTGAGCGTATTCGTGTTTGAACCCCGTGTCCTTTCCAGCAATGACAAATTTTTTGTCACGAGTATTCATGGAGTTAAATCCCCACTTCAGGTGGTGGGCCGGGGTCATACGGTCCTCCGACCCGCCAATCATTAAAATCGGAACCTGAAGATCCATGGCACCGTCGGCGTAATCGATCTCCTGATCGACGTCCGTCCATCGATCGTTGAGAACCCAGTCGGCGAATTGGACTATTTCACCCATTGAGACCCCCTCAACAACTTCATTGACACCTTTTTTTATAGTAGCGTCATCAACCTGATTGGGGTTCATGTAGGCCAGAATAAAATCCTGTGGTAACCATCGCTTGAAAAGAAGGAGTAAGAAACCAGCCCACCTTGCCAGATACGACTGAGGTAATTTGTGGATTGGAACGGAAAAGTTTAACCCTCGCCCGGATAGGTTATCAAAACTCATTGGACAAAACCGTTGAATCCCATAACTGTTGAGCTTTCGCACAAGTCTATTCAGCTTAAGGGCAAGACGGTTGACCATAAGCGGTTCCTGCATCCCGAAAGGACTTGCCATCGTGGTAGCGCTGGCAATCTGATCCTGACGGTCCAGAGCCCCTGCAACGGCATAATAGAGCATTCCGCCCATGCTGTGTCCGATCCAATGCAGCTGATCGTAACCGGTGGTTTCGAGGATGTAATCAAGCACAGCCGGTAAATCTTTCTGTGCGTAATCGTCGAAGCACCAGCCTCCACTGGGGGTATCGCTACGGCCCCGTCCTCGAAGATCGATGGCCCAGCAATCATAACCCTGCTCCGCAAGATACTGAACCACACCGTTCTCGTCATCCAGAGCCAGATTACGGTGGTTGGCCCCGAGTCCATGCACCAGAAGAACGGGCTCACCGGGGTTTTCGTTCCGGTTGGGATATCGCCACAGAGCAACTTCTACGCCGTCGGAAGTCTTTACCTTGTGAAGTTCATTCTGGGAGTCCTCAACGTGGTAAATCGATCGATAGAGGTAATCGGCCACCCAGGGTGTAAGGAGGGAAGCCGTCATCCCGGCCAAAGACCTGAGCCAAGTCTTGTTAGAATCATTGAGCAAATTCACGGTATGAGTCCCTTGTAACAGTGAAATTTATCGTGCAATCCTTTTAACAACCGGCAAAGTTACCAACTTTTGCAGACACTTTGGAGAGAGTATCAAAAAGCAAGTCCCCTGACGGGATCGCTTATTAAACTAATAACTCAGACGGAATCGTTTCTTGCGGGCAACCCTCAGGCGGCTTTTTCAACGGGGTGCCGATACAACCAATCAAAAATCAGTGGAAAGATCTCGTCCCTGGCGTGTTTACCAAACACCAGATCAATGTGTGAATAATTATGGTCGTAACCGGAAATCTTCCCGGCCAGTACAAATCGTTTTTCACGGGTTTTGATATCATCGTATCCGGACTTGATGTGTTCATGTGGACTTAAATTATCAACTGCACCAGCAATTACCAACGTAGGCACATCAATTGAGGAAACACCGGCCCGATAATCGGTCCGCTTATCCCTGGCCATCCAGTGATTCTCCACGAACCACTTGGGAAATTGTGTTAGCACCTGGGAAGACGTTCCTGCCGACGCCAGCGTGGCTGCTTTCAGCAAGGTCTGGTGATCCATATTTCTGGGATTGTACAAGTAGTTTACGATGGTTTGGGGGAGAAAACCCAGAACCGTGACCAGGAACCGTGAAAGGATTCCCGTGGTCCGGATACGGGCAGCAATCGGTAGACCGTGCAAGAGTGATGCAAGTCGCTCGACGAGCGAGGGGCGGGGGAAATCCACCGGACTGGCCAGCGTAACGCCGGTAGCAATTTTGGAACTGTAATCGGTAGAACCCGTTATGGCATAATAGAGCATCCCTCCCATGCTGTGACCGACCCAGTGAAGTTTCTTGGACCCTGTAGTTTCCAGGATGAAATTTATAACCGCAGGGAGATCGTACTCGACGTAGTCATCGAAGGTCCAGTCGGTACGGGGGGAATCACTGGCACCTCGACCCCTGAGGTCGACCGCCCAGCAATCGTACCCTCGCTCCGAGAGGTATTGAGCCAATCCATTTTCCTTGTCCAGGGCTAAATTTCGATGGTTCGCCCCGAGGCCATGAACTAACAAAACAGGTTCCGAGGGGCCGTCCTTAGACGTACTACGATACCGCCAGATTCCAATTTCCAGTCCGTCGTCAGTCTCCACGTGGTAGAGGTCATCAGCATCCGGACTGTCGGAATAGGTCTTGAAGGTCGAGCGGGGAACACTCGTTACTTGCCCGGACAACTGCAGTATCCTTGAACCACTGGACCAAAGATTGTTTACGATACGGTCAATAAATCCCAAAACCATTGTCATTCCTCTGTCCCGGAAACCGAGTGGAATTACTGAGAAATGTTTGTGGTTCTAGTTTCGACGTAATCCAACAGGGGTTAAGTAAGTTCACCGGCATAGGGTCATATACCGTCAGGATTTTCATGCACTATAGGCCTACCGGGAGAAAGAGTTGTAAACTTTCTCTTTTTGTTCTCGCAATTCCAGAAAGTAATCCACCGCCTCCCGAATTGCACCATCTCCTCCGTTTGATTCCATGGTCAATAGACTTGATTTCCGTACTGCGGGATGGGCGTCACCCGGTGCCAGCGACAACCCGACCTCATTCATTATCGCCAGATCCGGCACATCATCTCCGACAAAGGCCATTTCACTGGTGCTTAGATCCGTTTGTTCGGTAATTTCACCCAGGGCCTTCTTCTTCCGGGAATACCCCTGATAGATTTGATCAATATCAAGTTCCCCGGCCCGTCGCCGGACAACTTCCGACACTCGTCCGGTAACAATACCAACGTCGATTCCCGCTCGCTGAGCGAGGGTGATTCCCATTCCATCCTTTACGTCAAAGTTTTTGGTTTCGGAGTTAGCTCCCGTAAGGATAATTCTTCCATCCGTAAGAACCCCATCCACATCGAGTAACAACAACTCCAACCCTGAAACCAATTCGTTCACTTCTGTTTCGGAAACGTCTTCCCTTGTCCGCACGTCACAACAGTCCTCTCGTTGAGAATTTGAAGCCCCTCGGATCCGTTGTACTATCCCTGCTGGGATGGTAGGAATTTCAGGTGATAACTTTATTGTGTTAATCGAATTCAGGGCCAAATCAATTTATTTTTTTCAGCTCTGTAGGGTCGGTTACTTAACAACCTTCACCCCGAGTGGCGACGGTACAGCCGTTTACCTATCGGTTACTCAGTTACTCTGAATACCTTCCTGGAGGATGTCGTGCATATGAATAACGCCTTCGGGCCGATCTGCATCGTCGAGAATGAAAAGAACCGTTATTTCGTGTTCCTCCATAATTTCCAGTGCGTCGGCCGCCCGGAGATCGGATTCAATCGTGATTGGATCCTCAGTCATCACGTCGGTGAGTTGACTCTGGAAGAATTCCCCCTGCCGATTTTCAATTATCCGTCGTAAGTCACCATCCGTAAGACAACCGACCAGTTGTTCCCGGTCGTTAATAATGCCCGTAATTCCGAGTCGTTTCTCCGTCATTTCAAAAATTGCTTCCTTCATGGTAACTGTGGTTTCAACCAGTGGAATGTCATTACCAGTGTGCATGATATCCGAGACGTCCAGTAATAACTGCTTTCCAAGGCTTCCACCGGGGTGATAACGAGCAAAATCCTCCTCCTGAAAATTCTGCTCGTCCAGCAATGTCATGGCAAGGGCGTCGCCCATCGCCAGCGTGGCCGCGGAGCTGGCCGTGGGTGCAAGATCAAGGGGACCGGCCTCCTGGGCCACGGATATATCCAGGACCACGTCAGCGGAATCACCAAGAATACTATCCGGGTAACCGGTCATTGCTATTATGCCTGGACCGATTTTATTCAGGGGCGTTAGCAGCGAGCGAACCTCGTCGGTCTCCCCGCTGTAGGAAATCCCGAGAATAATGTCCTCTTCGCGAACCATACCAAGGTCACCGTGCAATCCCTCCGCAGGATGCATAAAAAAGGCCGGGGTCCCGGTGCTTGCAAATGTGGCAGCCAACTTTCGTCCAATAGCTCCCGATTTGCCCATACCGGTAACGACAAGACGCCCCTCCAGGGTCTTAATGCGTCTCACCGCTTGCTTAAAGTCGTCCCCGAGTCGCGGTATCAGGGATTCTATCGCCTTGGCCTCAATGGATAACGTTTTTGCGGCACGATCGAGCATGTCGCTGGATCGATCAACCTCTTTATCCGACACGGAATCGTTCATTCGCTATCATCCTGAATTAATTGGTTCTGGCGATTCTGCCCTGTTAGGTCATGGATTGCGAGCAGCGATTCGACGACAGTCTCGGCTTGATCGAGCGGTAGCATATTTGGCCCGTCACAGAGTGCTTCGTCAGGATCCGGATGGGTTTCCATGAAAACCCCATCAATTCCTACGGCGACGGCTGCTCGAGCCTGGGGTGCAATAAACTCCCGCTGACCACCACTGGCCCCACCTCGAGCGCCCGGAAGCTGAACACTGTGGGTTGCGTCGTAAACAATCGACGTATTGGCCTCTCGCATTGTTACGAGGTTCCGCATATCGACAACCCACCGATTGTAACCAAAGACACTTCCTCGTTCAGTAGCAAGGTGATAGTCATTGGAGTTTTCCGGATTACGGACTTTATCGAGACTATGCGTCATTGATTCAGGGTCCAGGAATTGCCCTTTTTTGATGTTTACGGGACAACCGGTTTCACCGGCTTCCACGATCAGGTCGGTCTGCCGACAGAGAAATGCAGGGATCTGCAGGACATCCACGACCTCGGACACCGGTTCAGCCTGGTGAGGCTCGTGAATGTCAGTAATCAGTGGGAAATCGTACTCATCTCCAATCATCTCAAGCGTCTTAAGCCCCTGCTGAAGCCCGGGCCCGCGAAACGAGTCCAGGGACGTTCGGTTTGCTTTATCGAACGAACTCTTGAAGATCACCGGGAGCGAGAATTCTTCCCTCAAAGAAGCAAGCTCATCGGCGGCTTTCTTCATTATCGGATCGGACTCGATCACACAGGGCCCCATAATGAAGAAAAGGTCATCGGACTGAAGCATCGATTCTACGTCTACACTCATAGCTATCACCGCTTCCTTAAGACTTACCGGGTCTCGAGCCCCGTTCACAAGCTATCCCGAAAAAGATTAAATTTCAGGGGCCGTTAAGCAAAATCGGACCATGGTTCTTGAAATGAATTGGGAACGGGCTACATTTTATCGTAATTCATAGTGGGCGTTATTGATTTGTCGTACCCATCAGTCATTTGTTGAGCCACCGGGGTTCCGATGAACGTCCACGTCACCGCCGGTCAGTTTTAAACGGCGTCCATAAGAGCCTGTCAGGACCGTACGCACACCAATTTCTCGGTGGTTTTGCCTGGCTAACAGTCGGGTCAGACAGATCTTTTACGATCCCATGACCGACCGATAGCTGAACCTGAGAGTTCCTATCCGTAATTTTCCCTTCAAGGGGGTTGTAGTCTTGAACGAAGCACCCGTTTCCGCCTGCGTAATCACCCTGAACGAGGAAGGTAACATTGGACGCTGTCTAAGAAGCCTGCAGTGGGTTGACGAAATCCTCGTCGTCGATTCAGGGAGTGACGATGACACCGTCGAAATTGCCGAATCACTCGGAGCCAGGGTGCTGTACAATGACTGGCCGGGGTACCGGGACCAGAAACAATTCGCGGCCGACAACGCCAAAAACGATTGGATATTATCTATTGACGCCGATGAGGAAGTCAGCAACGAACTAAGAAAATCCATCAATACAACAGTCGGGGACTCCCCCGACCCCCGGACAAGTTACAAAGTCAACAGGAAGTGTCAGTTTCTCGGACGGTGGATTGAACACGGTAGCTGGTACCCGGACTGGGTACTCAGACTCTTCAACCGTCGGAAAACTGAGTGGGTCGGCGGCGACCTGCACGAACACGTTCAGCCCACCGAAACCGTCGAGTTCCTCGACGGTAACCTTTATCACTACCCCTACGAAAATATTTCGGAAAACGTCGAGTACGGAAATTATTACTCCGCTATTCAATCCCGCGAGCTACACCGTAAGGGGCGCTCGAGCGGTTTATTCACGGCCCTGGGTCATGGGAGTTTTAAGTTCTTCAAGGATTATATCCTCAAGAGGGGGTTCATGGATGGCATGCCCGGATTTGTCATCGCCACCATAGGATCGTTCAACGTTTTCCTGAAATACGCCAAACTGTGGGAGAAAAACCATACGGACACCTCGGGAAATCCGGATTACCCCCGGTCCTGAAGGGAGGTTTCCTCGGAAAGTTCATCGTAAAGTGACACCACGTGGTCGAAGTGATCCTCCCAGTCAAAGTTTTCTCTAACGAAACTGCGTCCCCGCTTTCCCATAACATTTCGTCTGTTATCATCCGAAAGCAACGTTTCCAGTTTGTCGGTCAGATCCCTCCAGTTCTCGGGTTCGAACAACAAACCGGTTTCGCCTGCCCGAAGCGCTTCGGGCGCTCCGCCGGCATCGGTGGCGACAACCGGGGTTCCGACGGCCTGTGCTTCAACAAGGACTTTACCGAACGTTTCGCAATCCGTCGTCAAGCAGAGCACGTCGAGTTCCTTCATAATACGGGTTACGTCCTCCCGGTGCCCCAGGAAGTGAACGTGATCAGTCAATCCCAGATCCTCCGTCAGTTCCTCCAGGGTTTGACGATACTTTCGTCCCACCGATTCCACGGCTGCCCCTACCAGCAGGACTTCAATCGGATAACCATTACCCCTCAGGCGACTTGCAGCTTTGAGTAGAAGTTCCTGGCGTTTTTGCGGGTCGATTCGACCGACCACTCCCAGCAGAGTAGCCGTCCCGGGGACCCCTAACTCCTCCGCAAGAGAAAGCTTAGTATCGCCAACAGGATCAGTCTCCTTCTGACGAATGCCGTAATGCAGAACGTCGACCTGATCGGACGGCCGGTCACACCTCTCAACCAACAGCGTTTTGACGTCATTGGTAATTGCTACAAATCGATCGAAACGATTATAAATGATGCGGTGCAGCCAGTCGTCCTTGTGCCCCGGACGCATGTGCTGTGTTGCAACTAAGGGACCCGAAAACCCGAGCATCCTCAGGTAAGCTCCGTACCAGTAGTCCTGTGAATCATGCATGTGAATTAGATCGATACTTTTCTCATCAAGCAACTTCCGGAGTCGACACACGGCCCGAAGGTCAACGTAGGCCAGGGCATCAAGGGATTCACCGGGGATTTCTTTCTTGCGACGAGTGGCATCAAGGTAGGAGTCCGACGGACAAATAAGATAGGGATTATGGTTCCGCTTCATGAGTTCCTGGGCCAGGTCAATTACGTACATCTCGAGCCCACCGCGACCGTCCGAAAAGACAGGCAGCAGGATATTCACAGGCACGTCCCCCATTAAGGTCTCCAAAGATTTAGAATGTTTGCATCTTACTCGTTTACCGCAACTGTTGGAAGCCCAACACTTACAATCAAATTTCAGGGAAAACCGATTGATTTTCGCTAATGGACTGTTTAGGAACCGTCTTTTTAAAGATAGATTAAGATTTAAAACCATGCGGTTTTGTTTCCTTTGGGAGCCACTGTATCATTGCCAAACTTTCCAAATCCTACACTAATAATCGGACAATGATCCGCCAATGTATTTACTAGAGGAACTTCGTAATCGGTTTTCAAACACGGACCCCCCTCAGTCACTGACCATTCTGCGAAACGATCATCTTGGCGATCTCGTACTCACTCTTCCGTTGCTTCGTCAGGCGGAGGACTGGCTCGGTCCCGGCAATGTAACTGCCGTCGTGGATACACCTTACCCTCCCTTGCTCGAGCGGCTCCCCCTCTCTTTGTCAGTTGATACCGACGATGGGGGGCACTGGAAACAACTCGGCGAAACATTAAGAAATACCGGAGCCGACACCCTCATAACAGCGGCAAGTAAAACCCGCAACGCACTGGCCAGCCAGTACTCAGGGATTAAGCAACGACTTGGGTTTGGATACAAACTTAGCATGATTTTTTACACGAACCCCCTCTTTCGCCACAGGAAAAACCCTCCGATTCACGAATCAGAATTCTGTCTTGAATACCTGCGAATGCTACCGGACGCTCCCACCAAACCTCCAGAGCTCCCCGGGTACCGAGCCACCAGGGACGATCGGAAACAGGCCGAGACAGTTTTGAATCACCTTGGCCTTCAAAACAGGGAGTACGTAATCGTTCACCCCGGTCACTCCGAATCGGCCAATCATTTTACCCCCGAACAGTACCGAATGTTGATTGAAGACCTCCAGGAAAACCAGCCTGTGCTCCTCACTGGAAAGGGAGACGAGGAGCGGGACCTTCTTAAGCGACTGCAGAAAAACCTGCCAAACGCCGTAGCCTTGAAACAGGATCTTTCCCTTCCGGTTTTTGCCCGAATCATTGAGGAAGCCCAAATCTACATCGGGGGGAGTTCGGGTCCTTTGCATCTTGCAAGTTTGGTCGGTACCAGACGTCTCGGACTCTACTCAAACGATCCACGATACCAACCCGCTAAATGGAAACCACTCGGCGATAACCAGGTCATCCTAACACCCCCAAAAGGGGTTACCCTCGACTCGATGAACCCCGAGGGTGTTCTCGATACCATTCGGAAGAATTTTCTCGATGCGGAGGGTTTGCGGGACTAACCCGCAAGGACAATAGTTTTTAATGCTCGATCATCTTAAAATCTCATGAACACCAACCAATTCGATTACTGTAAATTACCTCATAACCACTAATTTATGGATGGTTTGTGATGACAGTCGTTTATATTGCCGGACTATCCCATTCCGGATCGACGCTCACGGCCCGACTGTTGAACGAGCACTCTCAAATGGCTTCGCCCGGTGAACTAATTAACCTTCACACCGTCTTTGATGAGTTCGACGGTGAGCGTGGTCACTTTCACGAATGTCTCTGCGAGTCCATCAGCCCCTGGGACTGTAGTTTCTGGGGTGATGGTTTACTCACCTCGATCCAGGATATCTCCGAGGAGGTATGGAAAATATGTCGTCCCGATTTACACCCCCCTAAATCCTGGGTGAAAGCAATTTTTGGCCAGTATCCCACAAACAATGGACTCAGTTTTGCCGACATGAACCGAAAACTGTTCGACCTGTTACGAGAAAAGACTGGCAAGCCAATCCTGGTCGATTCATCGAAATTCCCCTGGAGAGCCTTGCCGCTGTTTCGACAAATGGGTGATGAATTCAAAGTATTACACCTGATCAAATCCCCCAAAAACCAAATAGGCTCCAGAGTGAAGAAGAGAAATATGAGTTCATTTTTCCATTCGGCCATACTGAAATACTGGCGGAGGAACTTCGTGTACCAGTATTTTTTTGACGAAGGGAACCGCTACAAGAAAGTTCGTTTCGAAGAACTGGCCAAGGACTTCGAGCCGACCTTGAAGTCCATACACAACTGGTTGGGCCTTGACTACGAAAACCCATTGGAGGGACCCGACAGCCCCTGGCATCACCTGGGTGGAAGCGACGTGGATCTGGTCAAGCCGGACCCGGAGAGGATTGAGAAAAATGTGGATTTCACAATGTTTCAGTCCCTGGTCCTGAAAGCCCTGGGGCGATTGTATTAGTCACAGCCAGCGCATTGAAAAATTTTTAGATAATTCCCGTGTCTTCCAGCCATCCTCGGACATCGGTGGAGACCATCTTAACGTCGGGCCGGGATGTTCTCAGATCAAAGCAACAATCGTGAGGTCCTGCCGTAAAACGATACCGAAAAGGATCCTTACCGTTAAAAATACAGAAAGTAGGAGCCCCCAGGGTTAGACCGATATGAAGGAGGTAAGTATCATTCGTGAGAATCCCCTCAGCGTCATTAGCAAGGTGAGTGACTTCACCCAGGGGACGACAGACGTTTGTTTCTACTTTCGCGCTTAAATCATCGGGGAGTTTAGCGTCAATGACCGAAGTTATCCCTTTCTCGGCCGGACCTTCCAGCAGCACATATTTCCCGTCATAAATCCGATCCAGCAGTTTGATTAACTCCGGCCATTTCTCCTTACTCCAGCGTTTACGGTCCGTTCTGGCTCCGGGGTTTAACAAAAGAAAGTTCTCGTTGTCCCCGAGATTGCTTGCTTGTTTCCATCGCTTGTAGTCTTCCAGGGTATGATCGGCTGGTTGATAGGAGGGCTCCGTCAAATTCCGTTCAATACCCAGCATCCGGGGAACATCCATGAAGGTGTCGCCTTCAAATTTTGTATAACTTCGATCCACGGCGGCATCCAGAACCCATTTGTGAAATGAATGCCACTTAAATCCTAATTTTAGTTTTGCCCGGGAAAACAGTGCGTAATAAAACCCCCTTGGAGACTGAGTCAAATCAATATAAATATCCGGTTGCTCCGGTAGTGTTTTTCTGATGTCACGATATTGTTTGTACACCCCCGTAATTCCAGTTCCCCGGGAAATTTCAATCAGATCAAAAGACTCATCGGCAAAGAGGCCATCGAGTGGCATTCCCCCGTCAACGATGAACCATCCCCTGGATTCCGGCCAGTGGTTCTGGATAGCCCTTATTACGGGTAATGATGCAAAAGTATCACCGATTCCACCGATTTTTGTGACGACATACGTAATACGATCCAGGGCTTCCAACCGTTCAAGCTCCGCCTCAAACTCCTGAGAGTCATGTAAGTATTTTCCGAAAATATTATTACTTGTAGCCATACGTAACTCCTTATAATAGTTCAGGTTGCTCTCTCTTAATATCGGAATTCAACCATCGACTTTAGTAGCTTAGATCCGGCCTAATTATCTTAAACAAGGTTAGTGTAAAATCGATGTCTCTGGATAAGAAAAAAATACTCAATGGACTAACGCTGGTGGGAATTGGCATTTGTGTCCTCACACTGCTGTACGCGCACACAAAAAGCTTCTTCAGTTATGACGTGAGTTTGTACAAGTACTACATAAGCACCGGTGTTTTTTCCGCTTTTCTACTCTATTTGTTGTTTTCCGGAACGGAAGCTCAAGAAAAAAGTCTGTCCGTGCTGGGATCGATTCTATTCACAATTTATCTGGTGGAGTTAATTCTTTTCTGCATCCCGTCCTGGTTTTTCAATCCATTACACCGTCAGGCCTGGCTTCAGGGAGTCAAAGTGGATTCCCGAAGCAAACTACAGGTTGTTAACGACCTAAACAGCAAAGATATTAAAGCTGTTCCCTCCGTAACACCGCTTCATATTCTGAATTCAAAGGGGCCTGATTTCAGTCCATCGGGTATATTCCCTCTGTCGGGTGTACCGGACCGGTTCACCGTTTTCTGTAACGAACAAGGCCCCTGGGTAAACTACCACAGTGACAGGCACGGCTTTAACAATCCGGACAACGTCTGGGATACCAGAACTACCGACGTCTTTATGATGGGGGATTCCTTCACCCAGGGGGTCTGTGTCAACCGGGAGTCAACGATGGCCGGGGTTCTTCGCCGGGCTGGTTTGACTGTCGTCAATGGAGGAATGGCCGGAAGCGGTCCATTAATTGAAAAAGCAATTCTCAACGAGTACGCGGTTCCCAAAAAACCACGGTTCGTTGTGTGGAACTACGTGGAAGCCAACGATCTTTTCGACCTGAAAAATGAATTGAACTCCGACTACCTGACAAAATACAAGGACAGTCAATTCAAACAGAACTTATACAAGAAGCCGGAGGCCGTTCGGAGAACACTAAAAGAAACTCTGCGGAAAAAACGCAAATTTTTAAGAGCAACCGAGGGATACACGATATTTGATATTTTGCGGTTACGACACACCAGTAAATTTATTGATCTGGTCAAACCCAGGGTCCGACGGTCACTGGGAATAGCGGAAACCCGATCCCCAGACTCCGTGGCCGACCCGGAACAATTGCGGAAAATCCTGTCACAGGTTAACGACAAAGTAAAAACGTGGGACGGGCAGCTTTTGTTTGTGTACTTGCCAATCTGGGAACGGTACCGTCGCGGAATGACCGAGACAGCAATGCAGGAACACTTCAAGCGCAAAGAAATTTTAAATATGGTCCGGGACCTCGGGGTGCCGGTGCTGGATTTACATGCGGATTTTTTCAAACACCAGGAAAATCCAAAACGGTTTTTCCCCTATCGAACCGGTGGACATTACAATGAGTTGGGGTACTGCCACGCCTCCCGGTTGATTGCGGAAAAAATAGCTTCAATTGACCAACAAACCGAAAAACTATCAGTCCGTTGTCAGGAGTGAATTATCCAGTGCTCCCCCATCCAATTCCAAACACCAAGCGGAAAGTACAACTACCATAGTCCTCCGGCAATAGAACAGAATCCATGGGGAACGTATTAATTTTTAACACAATAGACGGTGGAAAGAGTCGGTTAGCCAGGGCTTTTTACAGAAGCTTGCGGACAAAGTTTGACTCAGAAAAAACCCTTAATGGTTTGTTTCGTCCCAATTTTTTCCTGCAATGATTGATAGTAACAACGCCAGAAGAACGAAAAAAATTAAAGTCCTATTGAGGGGATAGATAATCCCCAGCAAGAGAAAACTACCAAGGTAAACCGATAGATAAGATGAAAGAAAAAGGGTTCGAGACCAAGTTTTTTTCTTCATCAAGATGTTCAGACCTTCAAAAAACAGTAACCCCGAAAAGATGAGAAAGCTTGTTAACCCAACAATCCCGGTCCGTATCAGAAAAAACAGATAAATATTATGTTCGGGTAACGAGTAGTCAACGAGCCGTTCTCGGTTCGTGATGTTGTGTAAACTTTCCGGGTGAAAATTCAATCCAAAAAGCCAGTAATCCTTCGCGGCGTGAAATGATAACGTCCACTGCTTCATTCGGCCTTCGACACTACTGGCAATACTCTTTACATCCCATACAGAAATTGCCCCCTCTCCGATTCCAAACACGTATAAAAGGACCATAACGGCAATTATCAGGAGCAAAGATACTGATATCGCCTTGATTACTGAGACATCCACGGAACTCTTGAAAAAAAGAACCAGGACCATCGTTAACACGGAAACAAAAAGGGCTACCTGAGGACCCCGCGCGGTCGTTAGCCAGAGTATTGGTAACGAGGACAAGAAGACAACTGCAGGCAAAACAACAGCATGTTTCATACGGGAGGATGACCTGAGGTTATGAAGCGTAAAGGCCAGTACGATCGGCAATAAAACGGAGAATCCCGTGGCGTAATATGTGTGCCACTGGCCGAACGCCGTTAACGGCGATCGACTCCCGGGTTCCCAAACTCGTTGAGGTTGATAGAGGTGATATTCGACCGGGGTGAAATAGTTATAATACCCAAACGCCATTCCCAGAAAGACAGTCCCCACTACTGCCCAGCAAATTGGCTTGAGGTTTTCTTTCCTTCGAAGAACAAACATCAGGGAAAATACAATCGCTATCCATTTCAAGTGATTACCGCGAAAAGCGTCAGCCCCACGATAGACATCCGGTGAAATAAACTGCGGGATTCCAGTTCCCAGAAAAAATAAAACAAACCCCCAGAGCGACCAGGATCGTAGATTCAATTCCTTCAACCACGAAAAACCAAACCGAGAGACGATTAAAATTGGTGAAAGAATTATAATTCCATCGCGAATTGATTGTCCCTTTCTCGGAAAGAGTAACAGTATGAAAACAACCCACAGCCACAGGGTTATTCTCTCCACCAGGTCTTGACTATTGTCCATAATGTATCCCCATAATCTACTAATGATCACGTTTTACAATCAGCATGAACTGAATCTAGCACCGACGTCTATTTGCAAAAATTCTACTCCGGCGAAAGATTTTCCACTGCTCCTTTAACGTTTTTCAACAAGAGACTGTAAAAAATCTCGAAATTCTTTACCTTTAAACTTCCAGTGCATCTCTTCCCGGACGAACTGTTGGGCTCGATCGGTCATCCGCTCCCGGAGTTTTTTGTCAGTCAACAGTTGTTTGAGGGAACCAGCTAATTCGTTAGTATCGTCAGGATCCACCAGAAATCCCGTTTCCCCCGGAATCATGGCATCCCTTGCTCCACCCTGGTCCCCCCCGACAACCGGCGTACCACAAATCTGAGATTCAAGAAAAACGATACCGAATCCTTCAATATCACCATCGGCCGTTTCACGACAGGGCATCGCAAAGACATCGGCCTCACGGTAGTAACCTACTTTTTCTTTCTCCCGAACGTAACCCGGGAAGTAGACGTGATCGTGCAGTTGATGCTTCTCCACCAGGGACTTCAACCGCTCATGGTCATCCCCCTGACCGGCCACAACTAACACAGCATCAGGAACCTCTTTTAAAACCTCGGACAGGGCATTAATAACCTGATCAAACCCCTTTCTCGGGGTCAGGCGTCCTAAACTCAGAATCAAGGGTCTGTCCAGTATTTCATTCTCGATCAAGAAATCGGGAGGCTCCTTGACTTGATCGAGCCGTCGATCCCATTCATCGCAATCGAGTCCCGGATTAATCACTTTTAACTGTTCGTTGGATATAGGGTACTCACGGGTAATCCGATCGGTACTGCTGCTGATGGGAATAACGAAATCCGCCAGGTTCAAGGAAAAGTACTGCTTTGCGTTGGAGATGATATCGGTTTTACGGTTGATTTCTCTACCGTAAGTAAACGTCCCAAATGGCACCGAATGTAACTTACTGTAGAACAGTCCAAGCCGATATTCCGCGTTTGGGCCCAGGGCATTGTAAACTATGACATCCGGATTGAGGTCATCGAACGTCCGACTAAAAACTTTGTACTCTTTGAAATAACCAGTTAAGTTTTTGTCCTGATGAATCTGATCGGATTTCAACCGTCGTACCGAATAATCAACGGAAGAATCGAATTGTTGATCCTCTTCCAAACGCTTTGAAATAACCGTCACTGACTCCCCAGCCTTATGTAGCGATTTTGCCATCTGATGGGTGAATTCCGCTACGCCACCAACGTTGGGTTTGAAATCCAGCGCCACAAACGAAATTTTCATATTTCACTGTCTCCAATCGCTTCAAAATTTTACAGGAGGATCGTCAGCGGTTTTCGTTATCTGCCGCTTGATGTACTCCCCGTGCTTTTCGAAATCGTATTCCTCCTCAAACAACGACCGACCCTCTTTTGCTATGGCGCGGCGTTCATCGGGATGATTCAGGTAGTAATCCACAATTTCATCCAGTTCCTCAACGGATTCGTACATAACAAAGTGAGTCCCCTCCTCGGGTTCGAAGGGGAGAGCGATCTCGTCGATAGCAGGGGAACTCACCATAAATGAGTCTTGAGCCCAAATTTCCAGGTGCCGGTGAGAAAACCCTTTGTGTTCGGCCGCAACATTAATCCGACTTGCCCTAATTGCCTGCAAAAATTCCGAGTACGGTAAGGGCTCGTGAGTCAGATGATCCGGTGGTTCCCCCTCGTATTGCTCGCTCGTATAGAGTCCTCCGTAGAATTCCACGTCTTTTTGGTGGAGTTTTTGGACGGTTTTTCGCCGCCAGTCTCCGACGTCGAGCCCCAGAAAAAAGACGTCGTGTTCAAATTCATCGGCTGGCTTTCGTTGACCGTAGTTCCGTGGATCGACGCGGTTAATATTAAACCGGTTCGGAATTAATTTTCTGTAGTGAAGCATTGTCGGCCGAATTTTGTTCCGGTTGACCTCCGAGAGTTCGTACCGTTTGGTATCTTTGTAGGGACCCCGTTTAAAAACAAGATCAAACCGGTCAAAGACCTCGTTCCCCGGTACGTACGCGGGATCCGGATCGTCGACAAGAAGAACCGTTGTTATAGATTCGAGATCATTCAAAAAATTTAATGACGATATGTTGTCGGACTCCACCCGGGGATTGGTCGCCTCCTGACTTATAACCAGCGCATCGTAGTTTTCCTCGAGCCAACTTTGAGACGTCTGTTGCTGGAGATAGTTTATTTTGCTTTCCGTGACGGAGCAGGTTCGGTGAAGTGATCCGCGAAAGAATCCCCCAGTATCCTTAAAGTAGAACCAATTTTTAAATCTCTGACCGAGTTTCTTGAAGAATTTTTCCCACCAATTTGCGAGCTCGTAAGGATTGCGGCGAACGTAAAAAACCTGCACTGTATCCGGCCCTTATCTAATAGGTAGGATCAAGCGAGAAATCCACTGAAGTTTTTAAAATTACCTTGATAAAACTCAGACTAAAATACGGTTATTGTGAGATTCTATCCATGTCGGCTTCAACCATCTTCTCGACGAGCTGTTCAAAGGAATGTTTGGGCTTCCAGTCCAGTTCTTCTCGCGCCTTCGAGGCATCGGCCCGGAGGTTATGGACGTCCACGGGTCGATAGAACTCTTCGTTAACCTGTACAAGTTTCTTGCCGGAGTTCCGGTCGTAGCCCTCCTCATCCAGGCCCTCACCCTCCCAGACTAAATCATACCCGAGGATGTTCCCCGCGGATTCGACAAATTCTCGGACGGAATGGGAGTCCCCGGTACCCACCACATAGTCATCGGGGGTTTCCTGCTGAAGCATTTTCCACATGGCCTCGACGTAGTCACCGGCAAACCCCCAGTCCCTCTCCGCCGATAAGTTACCTAATTCCAGCACATCCTGCTGGCCGGATTTAATCCTGGCGAGTGAGGACGTAATTTTGCGGGTAACAAATTGTTCCCCCCTGAGTGGGGATTCGTGGTTGAAAAGAATACCACAACTGGCACTAAGCCCATACGACTCACGGTAATTGCGCGTAAGTTGATGAGCGTAGAGTTTCGAAATAGCGTAAGGACTCTCGGGACAAAAGGATGTATCCTCCGACTGTGGTTCTACGTCAACATTCCCAAACATTTCCGAGGTCGACGCCTGGTAAAATTTAATTTCGCCGTCACGGATAACTTCAAGAATTCGCCCCACTCCAAGGGCATTCGCCTTCCCCGTATAAATCGGTTGCTCGAAGGACGCACCGACAAAACTTTGCGCAGCCAAATTATAAATTTCATCGGGTTGCACCTGCTCGATAACACGGGAGATATTCTCGTACTCCAGTAACTCCAGAGCCAACGAATTAATTTCGTCCGCAACCCCTAATTCCTCCAGACGCCAGGTGTTTATCGTCGATCCCGGTCGATACGTTCCCCACACCTCATAGCCTTTCTCCAGCAATAATCTTGATAGATACGCTCCGTCCTGCCCGGTTACTCCCGTTATAAGTCCAGTTTTATTCATTGAAAAATCCCTTTTGTTTATGAATGTCGATCAAGTAAAAAATAAGCGACCGTGTTGAATCCCCGGTAGAACATAACGTGAGTTATAGTGGATCAATGATCGGTTTCCCGAAGCCGACAGGAATCGGCCTGAGCCGGGATCATGGTATATTGATCCGATTTAACGATTCGTCGTTATGGTTTATTTCCAAAGAGCCCCTTCAGTTATGAATCCATGGAACGTGACTTCACTCACTGTTGCCGCCGTAAACGATAATTCTACACCGGACGTATGAATGGAGCCTGGGGAAAGTAAGAAACCTTACAGGGGTCTAAGAACACTTAAGCTTAGATTGGATTCAATATGTTACTTAACGCTTCTAACCAAACCAAGATTTTTAATACACGCTGGAACTCTCCAGTGAAATTTTCACCTTATCGTTCTAATTAATTTCAGTTTCCTGGATAAACCACAAAACCCACGCCACTCCGGTTAAGCCCCTTGTTTTGAGTACATTTCAACTCATAAGTTACTTGGACTGGTTTCGGATGATGCATCCATGCCAAGAATCGGGGACATACGATTTTCCCAGAGTCCCGGTAGTTCCTTTTTGAGTTTCTTTTTCTTTTTACGGCCGACGTCCCTTTTGACTTCGAGGGACGCAACGACTTCCTTTTCCATGAGTTCACGATCGTCCAGGTAGCGCTGTAATCGACTAACTGATTCCCCGACTCTTTCAATGGGCCACTTGTTTTGAAGTGCCACGCCCATGAGTCGACCCAGGAGTTTCCATCGTGACTCCTTCAGCGTGTCGAACTGCGGAACCTCCGGCAACGGTAAGTTGCTACTTCTAACAACCGTCTTGATTCTCCGGTGAAAGGGCCAACCGTCCAGAGCGTCTCGCTCAATAAGCCGGCCCGCCTCAAAACCATCAAGCAGACTGTAGCCACCGTGGTAGTCGCCACTGAAGAGCGGATATCCCTGGAGGACTCGTTTCCATTGCTCGAGCATTCTTATGTCGTTGGCGGATTCCGGTGCAAAGAACTCGACACGCGAAAGCAATTCCTCGTCGTTCATACTGAGAACACAGTCCAGGGAATTATCGTGAGTGACGATTTTCAGTAATTCCTCGACAATTCTTTCACGACTGACCGTCTCGAGTTGGGAGGCGTGTTCAAGAATCTGATCGTGGAGTTCGTCCGTTATTGAAAAATCAAGCTCCGTAACCAGCCGGTATGCCCTGAGGATCCGTAGGGGGTCCTGTTTCAGACTTGCCTCGCCCGCGGCCCTGAGCTGGCCCTGACGAATATCGTACCGGCCATCACAGGGATCAACCCAGCTCTCACGATTCATGTCCAGAGCGATGCTGTTGATGGTGAAATCCCTCCGTTTAAGGTCGTCGATGACTTCATCGGAGTCAACGACCGTGACGTCGAGTTGCAGTTCACCACTAACCAGACGGTGCATTCTTCGATCGGCATCCAGGTCAAAAAAACCGGCCTCGAAGTCGTCCTCAAGGGTTTCGCGGAGAGAATCCGAAAACTGTGTCACCAACAGATCGTAGTCCTCGGGATGTCTTCCCGTAAGTAAGTCCCTCACCGCACCGCCAACCAGAAACACACCCGTTTCTTCCTCCACAAACGGCTGACTCATCCGTTTCAACCGACGACGTTCATTACCGGCATTGCTGTCAGCCCGATGCAGGGGGCCGGGCAGTTTCGTTCGGCCCGTTATTAAGGAATGGATTATTGGCAACATATTTTCCCGACTAACTTTGTGGCCGGGTGAGAGAAAAATCGGATTGGCCCCTTCCATTGAACGAAAAGCGTAACCGATCGGCTCCCCGTCCCAGATGTCCGTAAAACTACCCACTGACTCACCAGGTTCATCGTACTCGCCCACGAGGTTTTTCTCCGCACAGCCAATTGATGGTATCTCCATCAAAAGTCCAAGGTGGGAGGCCAGACCGAACCGTCTTGGGTGAGCGTATCCATGACCGTCAACCAGCAAGCAATCTGGATCACGATCTAATTTCATCAGAGCCTGAAGCATCAGCGGCGCTTCCCGGAAGGCCAGTAAACCCGGAACGTAGGGAAAAGTGAGATCACCCAGCAGCAGTATCGTGTTAATAATCTCATCGTGCTCAAGTGAATAATGGACAACGGACGTTATCCCGATTTGACTCTCGGGATACATGGAAATATCAATGGCAGCAACGGTTTCAACATCGGGATCCCCCTCGAGTTCACAATCCTCCGCGAGGCTTTTCTGGAGAACTTCAGCGTCCTCAACCGATAAATTCCAGGGATGCATGAACTCACCTATCGAAGATCAAAATTACTTTCCGTGTCTTTTATCATATACTTGGTTAAACATTTTGAATTTTGTAGAGTATCTTCACCAGCTGGTTGAAAGTATTGACCCCCCTCGCTAACTCCGCTAAGGGTCCAAAGTCTTATCGCTGACTTCAGGAGGACAAATCGTGTCCATTGACGAGGAAGATTTCAAGCACTGTGTATCGAATTTCGCCACCGGTGTCACAGTCGTTACACTGGAGTGGCAGAACGATCACCTGGGCCTGACCGTAAGTTCCTTCTGCTCAGTCTCCCTGGACCCCCCACTTGTTTCAATCTGTATCGAGAAGGACGCCAGAACACATGACCCCCTACTCGAGGGAGCAGGCTTTACCGTTAACTTTCTGACCGAAGATCAGAAACCAATCAGCAAGCGTTTCGCCAGACCGGGGCTCTCCATGGAAAAGCGCTTTGACGAAACGGAGTGTACCTCTCATGAAATCGGTGGACCGGTCATCCAGGGGGGATTAGGTTGGATCGCCTGCGAGGAATACGATCATTTTCCGGGTGGGGACCACACAGTTTTCCTCGGCAAAGTAATGGAAGGCGAAAATTACAGTGATGAGCCGCCTCTGCTGTACTTCAAAGGGGATTATGGTGAATACACGGCGTTTGATAATTAGGCTTGAGAAATAACTCCTGCCTGTCACCGCACTAAATTCACGCACGCTCACTTTTTAAAAGGGTTTTGGACTCCCGGACACTCGTCCCGAACTCTTACCTCCATCGTTGTTTTGAATGACTCTCCCTCATCAAAATTTCAACGAGCGGCAGACACAAAAGGTACCGATCCCCCTAAAACAGCATTCAATGTCTACCGTACAACCGGGAGTCACTGAAATTATTAAAACATATTTCTGCCTCTTTGAGTTAATCGACCCGCTTTTCGATTGATATTTGGATTGATGCTAAAAATTGAAAAGGCGAACAGCCTCATTAGGTGAATAGTCCCTGGATTATTAAACAATTCCACCCTCCAGGGCCGGAGCAGCAGAGGGAGGAACAGGTCGGTCTGGACGGGTGGGGCTTAGTTTTCAGGGTCATCACGGTGGGGTTCATCACCGCGGTCCTCAGGTCCTATCTCACCGGTTCCCGGTAAGTCCTGGTCGACGACGTCGGTCCCGGGGGCCGGAATGTCTTCATCGTCAATGTCACCATGCTCTGAGACGCCCATCTCCTCCATGATTTTCT
>JBDGPI010000234.1:0-8085 GCA_042219765.1 Salsurabacterium abyssinicum (SeqCode) | reverse complement strand
ATCGGGCATGTCCTCGGGGGAAACGTCCTGGATCGTGTTCATGAGGTTCGAGAAAATGTCGACGGGAATCGGAAAGGCAATCGTGGTGGTGTCCTCCGATGAGATCTCCGTGAGCGTCTGAAGGAAACGCAGCTGGATGCCGACTTCGTTCTGACCGATAATTTTCGAGGCAAGGTGCAGTTTTTCGGAGGCCTGGTGCTCACCCTCGGCCGCAATAACTTTGGCCCGTCGTTCCCGCTCGGCCTCGGCCTGACGGGCCATGGCCCGCTGCATGGACTCGGGCAGTTCAACGTTCTTAACTTCAACGGCGGTGACCTTGACTCCCCAGGGGTCGGTCTGCTCGTCAATTATGTCCTGTAGTTCCATATTAATTTTTTCTCGCTCCGCAAGTAGCTCGTCAAGTTCTGCCTGACCAAGGACGCTGCGCAACGTTGTCTGAGCAATCTGGCTTGTCGCCATGTAGTAGTTGTTGATTTGGATTACGGCATCCTCGGGTGTTTCAACGCGAAAATAAACGACGGCGTTTACTTCGACGGGGACATTGTCTCGAGTCATGACTTCCTGCGCCGGTACATCAAGCGTTATGATCCGTTTACTGATACGCTCCATTTCCTCAATGAAGGGAATCACGTAAATGAGACCTGGACCACGGGTGGCAACGAGGCGGCCGAGTCTGAGAATGACCCCCTTTTCGTATTCCTTAATTATCTTGATCCCACTGATTAAAAGCACAAAGAGTACCAGTAGAATACCGCCAAAAATCTGATAGAAAATCAACGAAAGACCTCCCTGGCCGTAAGTAAGCTGTTGTATTGCTCCGCAAGCAAGTATGAGTAACCTGACGACTGTGTAAACTCAAGAAATTCAACGGGGCGTCTTGAAGTCACGGCAGTACCTGGGAAAACTTAATTAACGATTTAGTTATTTATTTTTTGATAAATCAATTCAGGCTTTTTTTACAATTAAAGTACGGTTGTCTTTTCTGGTGACTTCCACGGTCTCACCCTTTGGAATCTCAGCTCCATCCTCCGACTCCGCCGTCCAGTACTCACCGTGTACGTAGACTTTGCCGTCCGGATTCAACAAACTTTTTGCCGTACCCCTTTCCCCGACGAGTGCATCCTCACCCATTCGATCCGGCAGGTTGAATGCACCGAGAATCAGGTAGCCGGCAACGACAACAGCCGTGACCGTAGCCGCCGTGAAACCAATTATCAATCCAAGTGAGACACTAAAAACCTTTGTTTCGAACAGAAAGACAGATCCAAGGGCAAAGGCCGTGACGCCCCCGAGTGTGAGAACACCAAAACTGGGAACGAAGACATCAAGAATCATCAGTCCTATGCCCAGTCCAACCAGACCCAGTCCGGCGTAATTAACCGGCAAAACACTCATCCCGAACAGGGCCATTAGCAAACAGATGCCCCCGACGACGGCACCGAGGCCGATTCCGGGTTCCGCAAATTCGTATATCAGGCCGTAAATCCCCAGCATCATTAAGATATAGACGAGGTTTGGGTTGGCGAGAGTGTTCAGGAAATCCTCCTTGTGTGTCATTGGAAGGGCTTTAACCGGACCGTCCTTCAATTTCACGGAAGAATTTTCCCCCAGTGGGATTTTCTTCCCGATCAACTCATTTAATAGGGCGGCAACGTCATCTTGCATTGAGTCTATTACGTTGTTTTGAAGAGCTTCGGAAGCTGTTAGCGAAATACTATGACGAACAAAACTATCGGCGAGGTTCTGGTTCCGACCCCGTTTTTTTGCGATGGACTCGAGCTGAGCCACGGCGTCGTTGGTCACTTTCTCCTTCATGACCTCACTCATTTTCTGTCCCTGGCCTGAGACCGGATGAGCGGCTCCAATTCGGGTCCCCTCGGCCATAGCGGCGTAATGGGAGGCATAGGTAATGAAAACTCCTGCCGAGGCAGCTCTGGCGCCGGAGGGACCCACCCAGACTGCAACCGGTACCGAGGAGTTCAGGAGTGCTTTGGTAATTTTGTTCATTGAGTCCATTAAACCACCGGGCGTATCGAGCTGAAGGACGAGTGCCTGGGCGCCGTCTCGTTCTGCAGCCTCAATCGCCCGGACGACGTAATTTGCCGTGACGGGATTAATGGACGACTCAACCGTTGCGTGGTAATAAAAAGCTTCGGAATCGGTAGCGGCGTCGGTTGACTGTCCACCGGCGGGTAGGAGGGCAAAACTACAAAACAGTAAGAAAAGAAAGAAAGGTACTACCGAATACCGTCCCCTCAAGACGTTTTAGCGGACTCCTGGTAAGCGTGAAGTGGATCGGCAAGGGACCGGACCCGCTCGTCCACCGCCTGGACGACGGCCTCGGAATTCCCGAGGTTGTCATTTATACCTTCTATCAGGTAGCTTCCGGAAACGACACCGTCCACGAGGGGAAGATAATCTTCAATCTGGTCCACGTCGGAGACACCAAAACCGACCACGGTGGGTAATTCACTGCGCTCTCCCGCCGTTCTTATTTTATCCGCCAGCTCAGGGTTATATCCGGACCGAACCCCCGTCACTCCCGTAACCAGGACGTAGTAGAGAAATCCCGTTGCCAGTTCACTGAGATCCTCAATTCGATCGGGTTTGGTGGTCGGGGTTGCCAGAAGGATAGTCTCAAGGCCATATTCAGGGGCTTTGTCGTAGAAATCCAGTCCCTCCTCGGGAGGAAGGTCCACGACGAGAACGCCGTCGGCACCAACCTCGGCCACCCTCTCGAGGAAACGATCCTCACCGTAGCGGAAAATTGGATTGTAATAGGTCATCAACACCAGCGGAACATCCGATTCCTCACGGACGGACTCAACGAGGTTAAACACTTCCTCCATCCTGGTTCCCTGCTCGAGACTCCGCTGGGCCGCCTGCTGAATTGTTGGGCCATCGGCCAGGGGATCACTGTAGGGAATTCCAAGTTCTAGAATGTCGGCTCCCGCACTTTCAGCAGTCCGAATCAACTTTTGGGAAAGATCGGGGGTCGGATCTCCGGCACAGAGATAGGGAAGAAATAACTTTTCACCGGATTCACGCCCACGTGAAAACGCCTTCTCGATCCGGTTCATTACAATTCACGCCCTTCGTAATCGGCCACTGTTCGAACATCCTTATCGCCTCGGCCGGAGAGATTGAGGACCACCCGGTCGTCGTCCCCCAGCCAGTCCGGGTTCTCTATGAGGTATCCTATGGCATGAGCCGGTTCCAGGGCCGGAATTAACCCTTCCCACTCCGACAGTTTCTTATAGCCTCTTACGGCCAGATCATCGTCGGCGGGAACGACGGCTAGCCTGCCACTGTCCTTAAGATCGGCAAGCTGAGGACCGACGCCGGGATAATCGAGCCCGGCGGAAATACTGTACGGCGGTTCTATTTGTCCATCCTCGTCACTCATCAGGTAGCTTTTGCTTCCATGAAGTACTCCCGGAGAACCTTCAACCAACGGGGCGGCGTGACGATCGGTATCAACACCTTCGCCTCCCGCTTCAACGCCGTAGAAGGGAACTTCATCGTCGAGGAAATCCGCAAATAATCCCATGGCGTTGGAACCGCCACCAATACAGGCCACCAGACCGTCCGGCGTACCGCCGGCCTGTTCCAGAAACTGTTCTCGGGTCTCCCGTCCGATGACGGACTGAAAGTCCCGGACGATGTTCGGATAGGGGTACGGACCCACCACGGAACCAATAATGTAATGGGTCGAATCAACGTTGGTCACCCAATCACGGATAGCCTCGTTAGTAGCGTCCTTGAGGGTACCACAGCCGGCGGTGACAGGTTCGACGTCCGCTCCCAGCAGTTCCATCCTGTAGACATTCAGGGACTGTCTCTCGATGTCCTCCTCACCCATGTACACAACACAATCCATGTCGAAGTAAGCACAGACCGTTGCCGTGGCAACACCATGCTGGCCCGCACCGGTTTCGGCTATAATCCGATCCTTTCCCATGCGATCCGCGAGAAGTATCTGACCGAGGGTATTGTTTAGCTTGTGCGCCCCGGTATGATTGAGATCCTCCCGTTTCAGCCAGATTTCGTTATTTACTTCCTCGGAGAACCGTTCGGCAAGGGTTAGAGGAGTCGGACGGCCACTGTATTCTTCAAGAAGGTCCCGAAATTCCGTCTGAAAGTCGTCCTGTTCAACGTAATGACGGTAGGCTTCGTCCAGTTCCGCCAGGGCTTCCATCAGAGTTTCCGGTACGTATTGACCGCCGTAGTCACCAAAATGTCGTTCTTTGTGGTAGGAAAAACTCACCGTAGACACCTTCGTCTCCTAATGGTCAAATTCATGTCGTCTTACGTCATCGAGTAAATCTCGAACCTTATCCACGTCTTTCAGGCCCTCGTCCGTTTCCACTCCGCTGCAGACGTCGATACCCCAGGGCTGGACAGTGCTGATTGCCTCGATCACATTCCCCGGTGTCAGGCCTCCAGCAAGTACAATTCTATAATCGTCCGTTAGAAATCGTATCCTCTCCCACGGTGCAGTCTCACCGGTGCCACCGTACCGCTCGGGATGATACGCATCCAGAAGATACGACCAGGACTGGAATCCACCGAACGATTCAACGTCGAAATCCTCCTGAACTTGAAATGCCTTCATGACCCGGGACATCTCGGCGGCACTCCGGGTGTAATCCGGACTCTCGTCGCCGTGAAGCTGAATAATGTCCCAGCCGACGGCGTCATGATCCTCCCGAATTCGTTTGAGGGATTCGTTGACGTAGACGCCGACAACATCGACGTCGGAATCCACCCGTCGGATTCGATCGGTTAATTCAGAGGCCGTCCCGAGATCCACGTAACGGGAACTGGGTTCGTAGCGGTTGATGCCAAGGGCATCGAGACGCATATCGGCCAGCTCCATTGCGTTGTCAGTGGTCTGAACACCACAGATTTTAACCCAGGTCATTCGTCCTCACCCGACTTTTGCCGCAGGGATTCCAGATACTGTTTGAGCTTTTTTTCGCCGCCCTGCTCGGTGGGTTCGTAGAAGGTTAAGTCCTCGGATAGATACGGCTGGTCAACGTAGTGATTTTCGTGATTGTGGACGTACTCGTACCCAACCCCATGACCTCGTTCCTCCGCTCCCTGATAGTGAGAATCCTTCAAATGGTCCGGTACGGGAAGGTCCGTCCCGTCCCTGATGGCCTGACGGGCGTCTTTGACGGCCTTGTAAGCGGCGTTGCTTTTCGGGGAGGACGCCAGGTACGTCGTAGCCTGTGCCAGTGGAATCTGAGCCTCGGGTAACCCAACGAACTCAACGGCCTTGAGGGCCGAAACGGCCAGCTGCAAAGCCCGGGGATTGGCATTTCCCACGTCCTCGGAGGCCGCAATGACCAATCGCCGAGCTATGAAACGCGGCTCCTCACCGGCCTCAAGCATCTTTGCCAGGTAATAGATAGCGGCGTCCGGATCCGATCCTCTAATGCTTTTGATGTAGGCTGAAGCGACGTCGTAATGATGGTCGGACTCCCGATCGTATTCGATGTACTCGGACTGCAACGATTTTTCAACCTGTTCCAGTTCGATAGTCCTTGATTCGGCCGTGCGGGCGGCGATCTCCAGTCCGTTCAATAGCCGCCGGCCATCTCCGTGTGCTGCCTCCAGAAGGTGTTCCCGAGCCGTCTCCGTCAACTCATACTGATCGCTCAACCCTTGCTCCTCATCCTTCAGGGCTCGGTCAAGGATCTCTTCGAGTTCCTCTTCGGACAGAGCCTCAAATTCGACCAGGATCGACCGGGATAACAGGGCGTTGTTGAGGTAGAAGTACGGATTTTGTGTCGTAGCCCCGATCAAGGTTAACGTTCCGTCTTCGACGGCTGGCAGCAGTGCGTCCTGCTGAGATTTGTTAAAACGATGAATTTCATCAAAAAAGAGGATTGTGGCTTTATTCTTGATCCTCCGCGCTTCTTCGGCCGTATCGATAACGTCACGGAGGTCATCGACACCGCAGAGAACGGCGTTCAAGCGCTCGAAATTTGCCCTGGTTTTGCGAGCAATAATCTGCGCCAGGGCCGTCTTTCCGGTCCCTGGTGGACCGTGGATAATCAGGCTGGATAACCGGTCCGCTTCGAGAGCTTTACGGAGAGGCGTTCCATTACCGACGGCGTGATCCTGACCAACGAATGTTTCAAAGTCCCGGGGCCGCATTCGGTACGCAAGGGGAGAATCCTCGGCCTCCTCGGCGGAGGATTCAACGGACTCCGAGGCATCAAACAAGTCAGGATTTCGGTTCTCTCCGTCCATGGTTCACACTTCCCCGGGAAACTCCGTAAGACTAACACTGCTAAAAACCTCTCAGCCGATTGACAAGTAAGACAACCAAGTGTATCGGCACACAATTACTGTGTTTTAACGGTTGACCCGGTAAAAATCAATTGAACTCAAGGGTCTCATGCAGCAGTTTCAAATCCAAGTTTCGGACCGAAGCCAGCTCGGTCAGTAATCGATCGGGGTATTTTGTAGTATCCCTGGCCAATCTCCCTTGTCGGTGTTCGGAACGACCAGGAGGCCTACTTGGGTTATCATCCTGACCAGCGTCTTTCCTTGCAACGGTATGGTTCAGGAATCATCGTAAGCAAGATTACAACCCTGCGGGCCACAAAATTTGAAAAAACTCCAATTCGATCTGATTGTAACAATAACTTTGGAAAATTAGTTTCCAATTTAATTGATACCACTCCGTTCCGTTGATCTTTTCTCCCACAAATTTGCCCGGTTAAATGGCCAACCACTTTCACATGCAATTTCCGGTGACGCCGTAGACCAACCTACCCCGATGTAGCGGACTGTCCAATGCTGCACGATCAGATTCAGAGACTTTAAATGCTCGAGGTTCTGGACCATGATTCTTCGAATTGACACTAACGGGGAAATAGCAGACGCCGACGACTGTGTTCTGCGTAAACTCCCCGTGGAGAAAGAAGCAATTCTGAACCAACCGTTGGGTGACGTCCTTGAGGGCCCCTCCGGTAACGGCCTCACAACCACTCAGCTCAAACAACACAACCAGGAGCCACTACGGAGCCACCTCTCGGAACAATTCGAAAAGACTGCGTCTCTCACGCTGCGACCCCTGGAAACGGGGGACGAAGACTTCCTCCTCTCCGTTACATCGGTTAATCAAAACCGATCAAACTATAATTCACCCAGCGAAACCCAGGGCGATTTCATACTCAGTATGGCCAATCAGGTGCCAGGGGTCTTCTACGAATTTGATCCAGCTGGAGAGTACGAGTTCACTTTCGTTAGTGAAGGAATTCAGGAGCTGGCGGGGGTTACAGCCAGGGACGTCGTCAATGACGTTAATACCTTTGTTGACCTGATAGAGCCTGCCGACCTGGAACTATTCACCAGTAAAATTGAGACTGCAAAAAAACAGGAAGCATCTTTTCAGGACGAATTTCGGGTTAGACGGCCCGACGGTTCCGTACGCTGGATCTACGCGGCGTCGACACCGGTAGAATTAAACAACGGTCACCTCGTCTGGCGGGGATTGATGATCGACATTACCGAACGCCACCAGCTGGAATCCAAACTGGAAAATTACAAAGACTTCCTCGACACAATTCTGAATAACCTACCAAACCTTGTTTTCGTAAAGGACTGGAACGGTACTTACACTATGGTCAATCAGTCCATGGCCGATTTCCTCGGAAGTACCCGGGAGGAATTAGTAGGTAAAAAAGAAAGCGAATTTTTACCCGAAAGCGCCGAGGGCAATCGGGAAATTATTCAAGACGTCATACAACAGGGAGACGTTAGGGAACTCGACGAACTCAAAATTAAGTCCCCCGATTCCGACGAAAACCACTACTTCAAATCAGTCAAGGTTCCCCTCAACGGTGGAGAGGAGAACAAACCCCCGCGAGTGCTCTGTGTGGCGACTGAAATTACTGACCGGGTAAGGTTAGAAAACAACCTCAAGGAAACTCTGGAGGAGAAACAGTTCCTGCTCGAGGAAGTCCATCACCGCGTTAAAAACAACCTCCAGATGATAACGAGCCTGCTGCGTACACATTGATGAAAGAGCGCACCCTGTCAAGATACAGTCGTCCTGACCGATTGTCT
>JBDGPI010000233.1:23941-27290 GCA_042219765.1 Salsurabacterium abyssinicum (SeqCode) | reverse complement strand
GGGAACTGCTGGAAGAGTTTGCCGAGACTCGCGGAGCCGAAGTAAAAACCTCCGAAGAATCAATTTTTGGTAACGTCTTTGACATCTTTAACATTTAAAAAATCGCCGGCCCGCCGTCTTTGTACTCACGAACTCATGGATAGTCCACTTTGAAAATTTTTCTCGATCCCCCGCTTCCATCAACAACGACATTCACGGTTGAGAGTGAATTCTGGGACTATTACCTGACAACTGTTAAACGGTTACGGGAGGGGGATTCACTGCAGGTGGCCGCGGGCGATGTTCTTGCCGACGTTGAAGTTGTTGGTACTGATCCTCTCAGGGTTAAAGTCAAGGACACAAAACCAGCCTCAACCCCAAATTATCAATTTCACCTCGTTCAGGCCATCACGAGAAAGAAAAAATTCGAGGAGACCATCAAGCGTGGCACGGAACTTGGTGTAACGGAATTCACTCCGGTTATATCCGAGCACACGGTCCGGGAACCCAATAATCCCGAGAAACAGCTTCGTCGATGGAAGAAGATTTCCATGGACTCGGCCAGAATTACCGGCCGGGACTGGATGCCGACTATCAATATGATTCAACCATTCACGGAACTCGAATTGCCAGCATCCTCCTCCGTGTTCTTCGGGGACCCGGAGGGTGAATCCGTTAACGACGCCTTTGCGTCCGGTGAACAGTCCGCAGTTATCCTGGTAGGTCCCGAAGGTGGGTTTACCCAGTCCGAACGGGAGACGCTTCGGACTGAATCAGCCCAGCCGATTTCACTGGGAAACGTTAACTACCGTTCGGAGACCGCCTCAATGATTTTTTCGGTCCTGTGGCTTAACGGCGCTGCTGAGGTCCCGGACCCTGTGGAGAATCCGGCCCAAAATCCCTGAGTTCATCCTCGTCGAGTTCGGAGAACTGTCGAATTAATCCTTCCTGAGCAAACTGTCTCACTTTGGGATTACGGTCCTCCGTAAAACGCTGAAGTTGTTCCCCCGAGTCGGCCCAGGGAATGTGACTCAATGCTTCGGCGGCAGCCTCCCGCATTTCGGGATTATTACTTTCCTCAATAATATTGACCAGTTTGGGTCCCGCATCGACAATCCGATGGGTACCGGCCGCCTCGATCGCATGCAGGATCCTGTCGTCCTCCGTCTGACGGGAGAGTTCCTGCAAAATCAACTTCTCCCAGTCACCGCTTGGAATTCGAGCAATTGCTTTCAGGGCTCCGAGTTTCAGGGCTTCGTCATTGGATCGATAGAAACGATCAATTTCAACCGCTGCCGACTCCGGGTCCAGCCGCGCCAGGTGAGCAAGGGCTTCACCGCGTAATGTGTCGGGCCAGTCGTCCTGCTGCACAAGTTTGTTCATAAACTCACGAATTGCGTCAAATTGTTCGGTGGTTAATTCACTCATCTCGTCGTCGTCCTCTAACTCCCATTCGGCGTCCTCCACACGGTGATAATCGGACATACGGCCGTGATGCAGGTACGCACCAAGGGACTCCAGTGCCGCCATACGGACGTCCAGTTCGGTTGATTCGGCCACAATCCGAAACAGAGGATCGATAAAATCCGCGTTCGGGAAGGATCCAGCAATACGGGCCGAACGAACCCGGATTTCGTTGTTCCTGTGGTACAGGCACTCCTTCAGCGTTTCAATGGGATCAAAATGCACCCCGAATGGGTTTTCCTCGAGGGTGTTGAGCTTTTCCTTGAGATCCTCGGCTTCCTTATCGCTCACCTTTTTACCTCCTGAATGTAGTATACCCTCATGACAGTATTTAACGTCGTGAATATAGCACTCAAATTACTCCACGGAATGAGGTAACCACCGTGTGCGGATTTGTCATTGCATCGAGTCAGGAACCGGATGAATTGGCCGACACGAATAATTTGATAGATCACCTCACCCACAGGGGACCGGACGAACAAGGAACCTGGGCTCACGGTTCGTTAAACGTGCAGTTTTCCCAGTGCCGCCTATCGATTATCGACCCTCTGAAGGGTCATCAGCCCATGAGCCGGGGAAAGTCCAGGATTGTGTACAACGGTGAACTCTACAACTTCAAAGAACTCCGTGAAAAACTCACACCAAAGTACAATTTCAAGACGGATTCCGACACCGAAGTATTTCTCCAGGGATACCGTGAGTGGGGAACGGACGTGTTCGATCGAGCCAGGGGCATGTTTTCGCTTGCTATCTGGGATGGACCCGAGCAAAAGATGGTGCTGGCCCGGGATCCGGTCGGGCAAAAACCCCTCGTTTATTATTCAAAGGATAACAAATTTATGGCGGCCTCCGAATTGCAGGGGCTGATGGCCTCCGACCATGTCTCGTCAAAAGCCGACCCCGCGAGTCTGTCCTGGTACCTTAGCCTGGGATACGTACCGGCACCCCGAACGGGCTTCTTCAACGTCAAAAATCTCCCCCCCGGTCATTACATGACGGTAAAGGACAATCAGATCCAAAAACAGGTCCGCTACTGGGATCCGGTGTCCCTATCCAGGCAATCGTCCATTAGCTCGAAAAATCTGTCCGAACGGATACGCGACAGACTTGAAACTGCCGTTGAACGCCGGCTAATCAGTGACGTACCCCTGGGAGCATTTTTGAGTGGTGGCATTGATTCAACGATAGTTGTCGGATTGATGTCCACTTTAATGGATAGGCCCGTCACCACTGTATCAGTGGGGTTTGAACGACAGCAATACGACGAACGAGACTACGCCAGAACGGCGGCGAATGCCTTCAACACTGACCACCATGAGTACACCGTCCGAACTGACCTTGAGGACCTGCTGCCCAAACTCGTGCGTCACTACGGGGAACCCTACGCCGATTCATCGGCAGTACCGACCTATTATCTCTCCCGCCAAACAAGGGATCACGTTAAAGTTGCTCTCTCCGGCGACGGCGGTGATGAAGCCTTCGGAGGCTACCGTCGTTACCGGGCCATGCGATACCTCGGATACCTCAGCGGCTGGATACCGCGGTTTGTGCGAAAGGGCCTTCAGGTAGTGTCGTCCGGGTTGGCGTCCTCGCAGCGTCGGTCCGGCTGGGGGGAGTTCCTGAGAATTATGAATGTTATCGGGGAACCCCCGACGACACAGTATGCGTCAATGGTTGGGCTGGGACATGACTCCCAGAAGGCGTCCCTGGCGAAAGGGCCGCTTAAAAAGCCGGCCGAACGGGGCGGCGAGCAGTGGCTAAACCGATGGTTTCGACGGTTTGACCACGTACAGGACCCGGCGCAGCGAGCTATGTTCGTGGATATGATGAGTTACCTTCCCGGGGATTTACTCGTAAAAACGGATATCGCTACGATGATGAACTCCCTCGAGTGCCGAAGTCCATT
>JBDGPI010000233.1:7336-23821 GCA_042219765.1 Salsurabacterium abyssinicum (SeqCode) | reverse complement strand
CCAGTTCTCACAAAATCGACGGGAAAAACCACAAGGCCTGCTTAAAAGAGGCTTACGGCGAAATGATTCCCGACGAAATTTTAAACCGTTCCAAGATGGGCTTCGGGGTTCCGCTGCCGGAGTGGTTTCGTGAGGGGGACCGGGCGGAGTACCTGAGTGCCCTTATCACGGATGAGCTGGACGCCTTCAGCCGGTTGTTCGACCGGTCATCCGTCCTGGATCTCCTGAAGAAACATCGCGAGAAGCAAATTGATGCTTCACCGTTGTTATGGGCCCTGGCGTTGATGAAACAGTGGATGCGTGAATTTAACGTGAGAGTCTAAAACTCGACTGGCGTAAATTCATCCTTAGAGACCCCGCAAACCGGGCAGGACCAGTCGTCGGGAAGTTCGTCAAAGGGAATCCCGGGTTCCACACCGGCCTCGGCGTCGCCTTCCTCGGGATCGTAGACGTAACCGCATATGGTGCACCTGTACTTTTTCGTCTCGTCGGACATCGCAAATCGTCCTTCTTAAAGAAAATCAATGGCAAATTGAGAGGCTAATATAATAAATCACTCTCCCTGACCGGCAATGATCAAACGCCGGTGCCGTCTTTCGGACGAAACAGTCGGTAGCCCCTTCCCATTCCGATCGGGCCATCACTTAATTATTGTATTTCGTCACTCATCTGATACCCTTCATTCATGTAATCTTGGGTTTTCTCTCCTGAGTGTTCTTCAACTCAACGAGACTGTCATACCTTGAACTAATTTCCCGATATTCTACGAGGAGGATGGATCATGGAAAACTACGAAGTTATGTTCCTTATGGACGTTAATATGCCGGAGGACGAACGCCGGGATATTGCCAATGAAATAGAACGTGACATTATAGATCTTGGTGGTGAGGTAACGTCGTCCCAGCAGTACGACGTCCGAAATTTGGCCTTTCCAATAGATAATGTTAAACGGGCCGAATATCGCCTTATCGAATACGAGGCCGAAAAATCCGGAACCACTAACGACGAACTTCGGGAACGGCTGAATTTTAACGAGGATATTGTTCGTTACCTGATTGTGAACCAGAACAAGGACCGGCCTCCCCAGGAAGAAGTTTTTGAGGAGGAAGAGGAAGAAGAGGTACCGGTTGACGAGAAAGACGAACCCACTGAAACGGACGAAACCGAGACAACCACTGAGACCGAAAGCGAGGACGCCGAGCCAACTGAAGCATAACTTTTGACCCTAGGGAGGGAAGACCGTGGCCCGACACTACAATAGAGTTATCTTAATCGGCAACCTGACAAGGGACCCCGAGTTGCGCTACACGCCAAGCAACACGGCCGTGACTGACTTTGGTCTTGCGGTGAACCGTAATTATCAGGATGGATCCGGTGAGTGGCAGGAGGAAACGACCTTTATCGATATAACCGTTTGGGGTCGTCAGGCCGAGAATGCCAGTCAGTACCTCGAAAAGGGAAACCGTGTTTTTCTCGAAGGACGGCTGCGCCTGGACCAGTGGGAAACTGACTCCGGCGAGAACCGTTCCAAGCACGGTGTGACGGCGGAACGTCTCAGCTTTCTGGATTCACAGGAAGGACCCGAAGGTGGAGCCCCTGGAGGGGAAGCCGAAAGTCCCGACGAAATCCTCGACGACGTCGAGGTTGAGGAAACCGAGGACGATATTCCTTTCTAACCCGATCCGAACCTTAGCGGCAGTCTCAACGTGAACGAATAAGCTTTACAGTATTGGAGTGTGTCACCCATGAGTTATCAGAACCGTACCGACGATTTTGCCAATGACATCGATTACAAAAAACCGGACCATCTACGCAGTTACCTGGACGACGAGTACAAGATCCGGCCCCGCCGGCAGACGAAACTTTCGTCTCCCGAACAGCGCCGGTTGACCACGGAAATCAAGCGTGCTCGTTTTCTTGGTCTCTTGCCCTACACGAAAGATCAAACCCGATAATCCAGTAATCAGGATCCGAATAGGAGGAACGAATTCATGGAAGTCATCTTAACGGAAGACGTAAAGAACCTTGGTCTCGAAGGGGAACTTCACGAAGTTGCCGACGGTTACGCCCGGAACTTCCTGCTCCCCCAGCAGAAAGCAGTCCACGCTAATGAACGAACCAAAGAGCAGTTCAAACAGAAAGAAGAGGAAATCGAAGAACGTCGACGCAAGATGATCGACGAAGCACAGGAATTGGCCGATGAACTCGAGGCCGTCTCAATCAAAATCAACAAAGCCGCCTCCGAAGAAGGGAACCTCTACGGTTCCGTCACCCAGGAGGATATCGTCGAGGCACTTGAAGACGAGGGCTTCGAGGATTTAACCGAAGAATCCATCGTCATCGATGAAGCAATTCGCGAAATCGATACTTACACGATTCGCATCAACCTGGCCGGATCCGTGGAAGCCGAGGTGGAATTAGAGGTTGCCCCAAGCTGAATCAGAGGATTTAACAAAACCACTTCCCTCCAGTGACGAGGCCGAGCGCTCCCTTCTGGGGGCCATGCTGCTTCCCAATTCCCGGGAAACGATCAGTAAGGTTATTGATGCCCTCGGCGATCATCCGGAGTACTTTCACTCCGACCGTCACCGCACCATTTTTCGGGTAATACTTGAAATGTTCCACGAGGAAGTGGAGGTCGACGCGGTCACTCTTGGCGAGAGACTTGAGAACAACAACCAGCTGGAGGACGTCGGTGGGGCAAACTACATAGCGGAACTTATTAACTCCGTTCCGTCCGCCGCCCACGTTGATCACTACGCGGACATAATCAAGGAAAAGTACACGCACCGGACGCTGATTGAAACCTGCGAAGACATTATCCGCATGAGTTACGACGAAGTGGAATCCCCCGATAAATTGCTGGATAAGGCCGAGGAAAAGATCTTTTCCGTCAAGGAAGAACAGATTGACGAGGGACTCAGTCAGATCCGGAACACCGTTGAAACGACCTTTGAGTCCCTTGAGGAGGCCGCACAGCAGGAAGGTGTAATCGCCGGCATCAAGACCGGTTTTTCCGAACTGGACGACAAAACGTCCGGGTTGCAGGATAGCCAGTTAATCATAATTGCCGCCCGTCCCGGTATGGGGAAAACGTCCTTTGCACTGACGCTGGCAAAAAACGCCGCCCTTGAATCCGAGGAATCAGTGGCTATCTTCAGCATGGAGATGAACAAAGCGACTCTCGTAAAACGGCTACTCGCCAGTGTCAGTGAGGTTTCCTACGAAAACCTCCGCAGCGGTGACCTGTCCGATCGAGACTGGCATAAAGTTACCAACGCAATGACCCGCCTCAGCCAGGCTCCCATCTACCTCAACGACGAGGCCAACATTGATGTCCTTGAGATGAAAGGTCAGGTGCGTCGGCTCAAAGCCGAGCAGGGGCTTTCACTTATACTCGTTGACTACCTCCAACTGATGGAACCGGTTGATGCTTCCGTCCCGCGGGAACAACAACTCGCCCACATCAGTCGAGGACTCAAGCAGATGGCCATGGAACTGGAAGTCCCCGTTATTGCCCTTACACAGCTCAACCGTGAAATCGAGCGGCGTGGCGACAACAGTCGACCCAAACTCTCCGATCTGCGTGGTTCGGGGGCCATTGAGCAGGATGCCGATATCGTGGCCTTTATTCACCGGGAGTACGAATACACCAAAAAAGAGGAACACAAGGGACTGGCCGATATTATTCTGGGGAAACAGCGAAACGGACCGACCGGCACCGTACAGCTTCACTGGCACGACGAATACATGTCCTTCACTGAACTGGATTCCGGCCGTTCCCCCGAAGCGGATTTTTAAATCTATTCCGTTTTCCTCCATTCCAAACCGTTGAACAACCTCCCGCAGTACCCTTCCTGACGAATGTTTGTCTGCTCCGAGTGTGGTTACTCCTCCCACGATTGGATGGGACGCTGTCCCAACTGCAATCAGTTTGACACCTTCGAGGAAGACTCCGGGGAAGCCGACGACTCCTCCGGTGAAACCGCTCCATTAAACGAGGACTCCGAAACGCTCTCGGACATATCCACTGAAAAGCAATCTCGTTTTCCCACCGGGCTATCCGAACTGGACCGTGTGCTCGGGGGAGGGATGGTTCCCGGTTCAGTGGCACTTATTGGGGGCCCTCCTGGTATCGGTAAATCAACACTCCTGTTGCAGTGGGCCGATTCCTGGCCCGTGGATGACGGACCCGTTCTGTACATCAATGGTGAAGAATCCAAACAGCAAGTGGCCCGCCGAGCCCGGCGCATTAACTCCCTATCGGATAACGTAGAACTCATCCCGGTGGAACTGATAGAGTCACTGACCGCCAAAATCGACCAGTGGGATCCGTCACTGGTTTTCGTGGATTCAATTCAGACCGTTCGTAGCGAGGAGTCCAACGGTTCCCCCGGAAGTGTTTCACAGCTTCGGGCTGTTACCCGGGAACTGGTCGACACGGCCAAAAAACGCAACATTCCCCATGTTCTGGTCGGTCACGTTACAAAGGAGGGGAAAATCGGAGGTCCGAAACGCCTGGAGCACATGGTTGATACCGTCCTTTACTTCGATGATTCCGATCGCGGGTATCGATTTGTCCGCAGTGCAAAGAACCGGTTTGGACCCACCGGCGAACTGGGTATTTTTGAAATGACCGAATCGGGTCTTAACCCGATCGAAAACCCGGGTGAGTACTTCTGTAGTACCGATGGCCGCTCAAGTGGTCGAGCACTCACCGTTGCACTGCAGGGCACGAGGGCCCTGATGGTCGAAGTACAGGCTCTCGTAACCCCGAGTCAGTACGGTACTCCTCAACGAACGGCAACCGGATTACCCGAAAAACGTCTGAAAATGATGGTTGCCGTTCTTGAAAAGAAACTCGGACTTCCCCTTGGGACTCAGGATATCATTTTGAATGTTGCCGGGGGTCTGACACTTGATGACCCCGGTACGGATCTCGCGGCGGTCCTTTCGATTATCAGCAGCTTTCACGACTCGACATTACCCCAGAGATTGGTCGGTCTGGCGGAACTTGGGTTGACCGGCCGCTTGCGAGCGCCTGCCCAGATCGACCGACGCAAGCGTGAAGCGATTCAACTGCAATCTGAACCAATTGTTGTCGGCGGTAACCATGATACGTCCGACTCCGATTCGGTCATCGGCGTTGAAACCCTTTCGGAACTGTCCAACACACTGGGACTGAAACAACCGTAAGCCAAAGTTGCATCTCTATTCAAAACTCCATACTCTATTACTGATTGATAATATATATAGTTCATAAATCCTGAGGTGGAGGATTTGTTTCGCCGCAGTTTCATCGTACTGTCATTTTCTATCACCGCCGTTATGTACGGTTTTCTGACGAACAACGTGTTGTTTTCGTCGCTCTTCGGACTGGCACTGGGAAGTTATCTGGCGGTCCTTGACTGGCATATTCAGAAGTATTCCTTCAAAATGCTTCTTTGCGGAAGCCTTGGATTTCTTGCCGGTCTATCCGCCTCCATATATTTCATCAATTCGTTTTTCGCCCCCGTTACGTTCCGGGAACCCATCATTCTCGTGATTCTGGGTTCCGGTATTTACCTCGGTACTTACATCGGTTACCTTATTGCCAGAAAGTGGCCCGAACCGACTGGCGGAGGACCTTTTCGGCAAAGTTCCTCTACCCCTCCAGCCACCACCGACAAAAATACCTCCACCAAGATCGTGGATACCAGCGTCATTATTGACGGTCGCATTGCGGAAATTATTGAAATTGGCTTTCTGGAGGGAAAGCTGATTGTTCCACGGTTCATACTACAGGAATTACAGAACATGGCCGATTCAGGCAACAATTTAAAACGAAACCGTGGCCGCCGGGGACTGGATATACTGAATCGAATTCGGGATGAATTGGACATTCCGGTGAACATTACCGAAAAAGACTACCCTGACGTACCGGAAGTAGATGCTAAACTCGTTGAACTGGCTAAGGATACAGGGGCGAATATCATCACGAACGATTTCAATTTGAACAAAGTTGCTAGCCTTCAGGATGTCTCCGTCCTGAACTTAAACGATCTCAGCAACGCGGTAAAACCAGTCTATATTCCCGGGGAAAGTTTTGAGATTGAGGTCATCAAAGAAGGCGAGGAAAAACAGCAGGGCGTTGGCTACCTCGAGGATGGAACCATGGTCGTTATTGAGGACGCCATCGACAATATTGGCGAGGATATCACCGTTACGGTAACCAGCGTCATTCAGACCAGCGCCGGTCGAATGATATTCGCCCAGAAGGGCGACAATAACAGTATTGATGAATCCTGATATTATCGGTTTAATTTAGTCAACCTACTTGCATGGTGCCAGGAATGGAAGGGGGAATTTCCATTCCCTCCCTGCACTTATGATTCATTCAACCCGTAACCGTAAGATTTTCCTTAAACTGGTCACTGGGGGGTAAGGGGTAACGTATGAATTTAACGGGACTTATCGCCGCCGCCGGTCGTGGCCAACGTTTTGGCGGTGAGACTCCGAAACAATTCGTCCAAATCCAATCCAAGCCGGTCCTTCAGTACTCAATAGAACTCTTCGATCGTCTGGACTGGCTCCGGAAAATGATCATCGTTGTCCCGGGCGAATACTCTAGTCGTGTGATGAACCTGCTATCCGAAGTTAATTCCAGCACATTGATTGATGTGGTTGGTGGCGGATCGACTCGCTTCAAGTCGTTGCTATCGGGCCTGGAGGCCGTCTCGGTCGATAATACCGATTGTGTTTTAATTCAGGATGCCGCCCGACCTGGCGTTACCGAAGACGTCTGCAACGATCTTATCGAATTATTGTCCAGTGAAAGTTCTATAAATGGCGTTATACCAGCGATAAAGTTAGATGATACAATCAAACGCATAAATGCTGCCAGTGGCGTCGTTGAAACGACACTTGATCGCTCAACACTGCGTGGCTCCCAGACTCCACAGCTCTTTGAACTCGATTGTCTGCTCGATTCAATCGAGGCCTGGGACCGTGACGAGGACCCCACGGACGAGGCGCTTCTGCTCGAACGGGCCGGTTACGAGGTCGGTTTCGTTGATGGACTGGAGCGTTGCCGAAAGTTGACGTACCCCGAGGACCTCACTGTACTCGAAAGTCTAATTGACCCGGGTGATGAGAGTGGGTCCTGACGTAAGAGCTGGCCAGGGTACCGACCGACATCGACTCGAGGAAGGGGAATCCCTGATTATCGGTGGCGTTCAAGTTGAGTCGAAACTGGGGACGGTTGGACATAGCGACGGTGACGTACTGATACATGCAATCATCGATGCTCTACTGGGTGGCGCGGGATTAAGTGATATCGGTGAACATTTCCCGGACACTGAACCACGATGGGCCGAGGTTAATTCCGGAATACTGCTTGAAGAAACGGTCGACAAACTGGACAGCCATGGTTGGCGTATTGTAAACGTCGACTCGACGGTCCGCCTTGAGTCCATACGCCTTGCGTCTTATCGAGCTCGTATGATTAATTCAGTTGAGCAGTACTTTCCTGAGCAGTCCAGCGTAAACGTTAAATTTAGCACAGGGGAGCAACTTGGTCCCGTGGGACGGGACGAGGCGATTGAGGCCCAGGCCGTAGCTTTGCTCCGAAACGAAACGTAAACTATAAGTATCAAACCCCACGGTTTCTTTGGAGTTTAGGGTGACTAGTTCCGGTAGTTATTTCATCCGTTATTGTACTCAACGGATTTTCGGAGCTTGTGGGTCATTTTTCAAAATTTCGATCTACCGAAAGCCGGCTCCGTCGAATAATAAAACCGTGTATTTATTCGTGTAATCATTGCTTCGTGGACCCGGCTTCATTCAATAGCGTTCAATTAACGTTGTTTCCCAGACGGGTTTCGTCGTGTACCATTCTGGGTTCCTTAGGAGGTTCTACTATTGACTGATACCGTACGAACACGCTTTGCCCCGAGTCCTACCGGTGGTCTTCATGTCGGGGGAGCCCGTACCGCTCTTTTCAACTGGCTGTTTACCCGCCATCGAGACGGCGATTTTATCCTCAGAATTGAGGATACTGACTTCGACCGGTCGGCGGAAAAATACGTCGATCAGATCGTGGAGGCCATGAAGTGGCTCGGTCTGGATTGGGATGAAGGACCCGGTGTGGGAGGACCCCACGCCCCGTACCACCAGAGCGAGCGCCTGGAGCACTACCACGATGCCATAGAACGATTGAAGAAGAAGGACAAAATATACAAGTGCTACTGCACGAAAGAGGAACTCGACAAGCAGCGACAACGTCAGCGGGACCGGGGGGAATCCCCACGATATTCGGGACGGTGCCGTGACCTCGATCCCGAAAAAGAACAACAATTTAAGGACGAGGGCCGGGAATTTACCTACCGGTACAAGATTCCCCGGGAACCGGTTACCGTTAACGACATCGCCAAAGGTGAGGTCAACTTTCCACCCGATCAGGTCGGGGATTTTATCATTATCAAATCCAACGGCTCCCCTTCCTACAATTTTGCCGTAGTCGTTGACGACCACAAAATGGATATCACCCACGTGATCCGGGGGGACGACCATCTTTCCAACACCCCCCGACAGCTGTACCTTTACGATGCTTTCGGCTGGGAACCACCTAAATGGTGTCATCTTGCAATGATTCTGGGGGAGGATGGCGACCGCCTCTCCAAGCGACACGGGGCCACACACGTTGACAAATACAGGGAGAAGGGGTTCCTGCCCGAGGCCATGATCAACGCCATTGCGCTGCTTGGTTGGTCCCCACCCGACGGTGTTGAGTGGAAGAGTGTCGAGGAGCTAATTCAGTCCTTCGAACTCGACACTGTCAGTAAATCGGCGTCCCGGTTCGACCTGGATAAATTCAAACACCTGAACGGCAAGCATCTCCGGGATCTACCGGCCGATGAAATCATCGAACGGCTCAGGCCGGATTTTATGCCCGAGGACCTTCGTGATGACGACCGTGAAAACCTTGATGAAATTATTGAAAATTTACGCGACCACCTGAATCAGCTCACGGATTTCCGTGAACTCTACGAAACCTTCGTCAACGATCCAATTGAACCGTCGGATAAGGCGATTGAATGGCTGGCCGATCAGAAAAATGGCCTTCACTACGTTGAAACGTTCCGGGACCACATTGCCTCGGCCCACGATTTTTCCCTTGAGTCCGTAAAATCACTCATAGGGGAAACCAGGGAGGAGGTTGACGGCTCCGGCCGTGACTTTTACCTTCCACTTCGTATCGCTATTACCGGCCGGATGGAAGGACCCGAATTTCACGAATTAATGCCAGCTTTGGGAAAAGAACGTTGTCTGAACCGGATTGATATCACTATAAAGCGAGTGTCTAACATTACCCATGTCTGAGGAAACTGACCAAGCACTTCACTATCGGCGAAAGTACCGGGGTTTAATCTCCTTCTCGAACAAGTTACGCCAGGTGGATTCACGATTTTTATCGATCGTTTACACACCCGGGGTGGCGCAGCCCTGCGAGGCCATCTCCGAAAAACCGTCACGGTCCTTCACGTACTCCGGGCGTGGCAACACAGTCGGGATTGTTTCCGACGGAAGTTCCGCACTGGGTCTTGGGAACGTCGGCCCCGAAGCCACACTCCCCATACTTGAAAGCAAAGCTGTCTTTTTCAAAAACATGGCCGGCCTGGGAGCGTATCCGCTTGCACTCAATACCTCCTCCGTTGACGAAATAGTCGAGGCCTGCAAACGGATAGCGCCGACCGTGGCCGCAATTTCGCTGGAGGACATAGCCAGCCCCACCTGCTTCGAAGTCGAGCAGAAACTCCAGGATGAGCTGTCCATTCCGGTTCTACACAACGACCAGCACGGAACCGCAGTTACGGCTCTCTCGATTCTTTATAACGTGTGCCGGTTGCAGGATCACCGGGAAATCGAGAATTTGTCCGTGGTCGTGGCCGGTGCTGGAGCGGCTGGAATAGCCACCTGTAAACTCTTTCACAACGCCGGCGTAGACGACATTGTCCTGTGTGACGAAGAAGGCTCCATCCACGAGGGACGCCGTGATTCACTTCATCCGGGTAAGGAATCCGTGCTGCCGTACATTAATTCCGAAAAAGCAATGGACCTCGACGAAGCTCTCGTGGACCGTGACGTCTTCGTCGGACTGGCAGCCCCAAACATCCTTGACGAAGACAACGTCCGCTCAATGAACCTGAATCCGGTCATTATCGCCGGTGCAGCCCCCGATCCTGAAATTGATCCGGAGGTTGCCCGAAAAGCCGGTGCTTCCGTCGTCTGCACGGCCCGGTTCGATTATCCCAACATGGTAACCGATACACTGGCACTTCCCGGTATGTTCCGGGGGGTTATGGACACTAACGCCCTCAACTTCACCACCGAAATGAAACTCGCCGCCGCCCGGGCAATTGCCGAAAGTGTCCCGGAGGCGGATCTCCGTCCTGACTTCATACTCCCCGACCTTCTGGATTTAAACGTCGGGCCCGCCGTGGCCGAGGCAACCGCACGGAAAGCCATCGAGGAGGGAGTCGCCAAAAAAGATGACATAACGGCCGACGAAGTTGGATCCCGGACCCGCCAGTACATTTACGAAGGGGAACCAGTGGCTCCCGACGAGGAATTCTGGGAGGACATCGACGAGCCCGTGGAGAATGAACTCGGGCTACGATACTACAAAAAGCACCGGGGACCGCTTCAATTGCGCAGTAAAATTGCACTGAAGGATCGCAATATACTCGGAATGGTTTACGTTCCGGGACTCGGCCGGGTGGTCGAGTCAATTTCCGAGGAGCCCGAACGAGTCTTCGAACTCTCCTGTAAAGGAAACATGGTCGCCGTTGCCACCAACGGTTCGGCCGTACTTGGTCTTGGTGACATCGGCACCGAGGCCGCAAGGCCAGTTATGGAGGGCAAAAGTGTTCTATTCAACACTTTTGCCGGTGTAGAGGCATTTCCACTCTGTATTGAGGACGAGGAAGACCCGGAGAAATTCATCGAAACAGTAAAACGTTTCGAGTCCTCCCTTGGTGGCGTTAATCTCGAGGATATAAAATCCCCGGAGTGTTACCAGATTGAGCGTGCACTGAAGGAAGAAACCGATATCCCGATCTTTCACGACGATCAGCATGGAACCGCCGTCGTCACCCTTGCAGGCCTGAAAAATGCCCTGAAGATCAATGGTGATACGCTTGAAAACTCCAGAATTGTTGTCAACGGAGCCGGTGCCTCCGGTCTCGCTTCGGCACGATTTCTCAAGGAGGCCGGTGCCGAAGAAATAATCATCTGTGACAGCAGCGGGGCCCTTCACGCCGGCCGGGACGATATGAATCCCGAGAAGAGGCGGGCCACGGAATGGAGTAACCCCAACCAGGAGACGGGGACCTTCCGGGATGTACTGGAGGGAGCCGACGTCTTTATCGGGCTTTCCGTCGGAGGAATAATGGACGCTTCACACATTGAATTAATGGCGGACGATCCCGTGGTGTTTGCCATGGCCAATCCGACCCCCGAAATCTTCCCCGAGGAAGCCCGCAAGGGAGGGGCGTCCGTTGTCGCTACAGGACGCAGTGATTACCCGAACCAGGTGAACAATGCACTGGCGTTTCCGGGGATTTTCAGGGGAGCCCTTGACGTACGGTCAACCGGAATCACTGAAAACATGAAACTGGCGGCGGCCGACGCACTCGCCGACATCGTCCAGGAACAGGGACTCCGTGAACACTACATTCTCCCGAAAGCCATGGATTTCAGGACGGCTCCCAAAGTCGCGGAGTACGTGGCACGCGCCGCTATCGAAGAAGGTGTTGCCCGCAAGGACGCCGATCCAAAAACAATCCGGGAAAACACCAAGGATTTCATTTACGAGGGACGACTGTACTATCTGCCCTGAATAAACCGGGCTTGTCTTAGCTCAGTGATAACCTAATATATGAATTAATTTCCCACTGTTTTTTCCACCTAATTCTTCTAAGGAGTGTCGTTACATGCTGCCGAGTTACCGTTCAGGTCGATCGTTTGCAATTCTTCTGCTTGTGTCTCTTTTTTCCGTCACCATGATTGTCGGGTGCGGTCAAAATGAATCGACAAATGCCGAATCACAAAACCAGGAAAATCAAACCAGCCAGTCCAACATTGCACTGAAAGTTGGGTCCGAAACCCTGACCAAAGCTGAATTCAACAAGCAACTCGACCAGAAAATCCAGCAGTTCAAACAACGTCCACGCATGAAGCAACAGCTGCAGAAACTTCCCGAGAAACAGCAAAAACAACAGATGAAACGCATTAGAAGTCGAATGAAACAACAGATGGCCCGCCGGCTGGAGACTAAGCTTCTCCTCAATCACCACATGAAGAAGGCCGGGATATCCGTCTCCGACGAGGAAGTACAGAAACGCATCGATGAACTGAAGAAGAGTCAACCCCAGCTCCAGCAGATGCTGAAACAGCAAGGGCGTTCCATTGAGGATTTAAAAGATCGAATCAGGAAGCAGCTCAAGATTCAGAACTTCGTTGAGGAACGAGTGGGCGAGATTGAGGTTACTGAGGAAGAAGCCCGCAAATACTACCAGAACAACAAGCAGGAATTCAGCCAGAAGGAACAGGTCAAAGCCAGACATATCTTGGTGAAAGACACGAGTGCGACCGGACGGCAGAAGGCTCAGGACCTCAAGAATCGCCTCGACCAGGGCGAGGATTTCGGGAAAGTAGCACGGGAAGAATCCGAAGGTCCCTCCGCCCGTAAGGACGGTAGTCTCGGATACATCACACGGGACAAGATGGTCAAACCGTTCTCCGAGTCCGCTTTTAGCCTCGGAGTGGGCGAAATATCCGATCCGGTGAAGACCCGGTACGGTTGGCATCTGATCAAAGTAACCGACCGCAAGGAAGCCAGTCAGCAGAGCTACGAATCCGTTTCCGACACGATAGTGGAACGGGTCAAGCAGAAGAAGAAGAAGGAGAAATTTCAGCAAATTCTCAAGCAACTCAAGGAAGAAACCAAGATCGTCAACAATGTTGCGTCCGCTCAGCCCCGGCAACCACGTCCGGCTCGACCGCAGGGCGGAGCCCCCGGTGGACCGGGTCAATAACAACAGCCCTTACAGTTCATTGATGACCGGAAGCCATTGACTGGAACCGAACCCTCCCTGGAGGAATTCGAAGGCAGGGGATTCTTTCTTCATATTCCCTTCGAGGAAGAGGACTCCCCGACCGTCCTTTACGTGGCACACAAGGACTTCGAGTCCCTCCAGGGACTTATCGAAAACCCGGATGCGTCGTGGGAAGAGTTTCGAGAGGAAATTTTTTCACTACTCGAACATTCGGGCCACGAAGGAGATCACGAATTAAGCCAATCGACGACACAGCAGCTGATGGAGCTGGTCCAAAACCAGGAGCTACCCGAGGAACCGGAAATCGATAACCCACTGGAGGACGTTGATACCGATACCTCCGAACTTTCCGAGTAAAAGCCCATTGAGCAAGAACATAGCGTACTTACCGGAAGCCATCTGAGCCTATCGAGATGATTCGCTTCGTCCTAACCTTTATCTACCGTTTCTCATTCCGTCCACTATAAACTAACCGCAGATTTAAGTAATTACTTCATATTTTCGATGACCCAGGTCAAAGCTCCCCAAATCACCAACTACTGCGGAAACTATATTAACCATGTCACCCAGCGTATCCTCCTCCCAAGAAGGACGTATCCCCTGTTAAAACAACTCCTGAAGGGACTCAGTTCATTGATCCTACAAATATCCTGTCAGGGTTTTAAAATGTCTTGAGTTTACCTTTCCGTAGGGGAGTGCGTATTATTTGCGATTTCGCCGCGTCTTAATAGTTTTTGGTGTTATGATCGGTATAGTCCTTCTCGGAATGTACTGGGAGGGACAACAGCTACCAAGCGGGAATAATCCACCGGGACAAACCGACTCTCAATCGGTGGAGTCACCGGATATCAACACGAACAACTGGAATTTACCTGAAGCTGCCAGGGTGTCTTTCGAAACCAGTTCAACAACTGACACAGCCACTCAGTACGGTGGGCTAACTATACCCGGTCAGGTGACCTTTGCTGGAAGTCAACCGCAATCCATCCGGCTGACAGTCGATATACTTCCCTTATCCCCCTCCCGAGCCAGAAGGTTACAACAAAAGAACCTCAAACAATTGGAGTCCAATCTTACCAGTCAAAGTAATAAAGGTTCATTTCGGAACAGAAGAATCCAGAAAACTGTCCAGGCCAACCAGAAAGGACAATTCTCACTGGTAAATGCCCCGGTCGGTGTTTACCGGGTCACTTCCAACGATACCAACTGGTCGGGAGGCACGCAGCGAGCGATTCTTCAGACACCTTCTCAAACCAGTTCTATTCAATTTTCCGTTAAACGGACGGGAACTCTACACGGCCGTATAATTGATCCGGATCGTGAACCGATCCCGAACGTTAAGATATCCCTTACGACGAAGCCAAGGAACCTAGGTACTGATCAAAACGGTGAGTTCACTTTACATAAACTTCAACCGAACCGCCCGATCGATTTCCTCAAAATTAGTAAATCAGGGTACCAATCTCTTTATCCTTCATTACCCCCCCTGAACCCTGGCGAGACTCGCCGGGACACCTTCGTGCTTAAAAAGAATAGCACTCTAACGGTCACGGTTCGGTCACAGACCGGTCGACCGGTGACTGACGGGGACGTCGTGGTAAAGCGATTGGATTCCAAAAAACTGAAAACAGACGATCCAAATTCACTAAGGGATGGTAAACTCGTCCAACCTCTGAATGAAGACGGGAAAGTGACAATCCCCGGAATCCAGCCAGGGCAAGTCAAAGTAGGATTAACCTTCTCGAATTATTTAACGGATCCCAGGACAGTAGAGATCAAACCGGGCGAAACCAGGAAAGTCTCCCTGAAGGCCCTTGAGGGGCGGAAAACCAAGCTTCAGTTCAAGAACAATCAGACCGGTGAACGAGTCAAGGGAATTCGACCCATTGTTACGGTTTACGATGCCCGGGGTAAACAACTTTCACCTGGTTTTGAACTAAAACACGTCGGTGATAATGGAAAAATAGAGGCAGTCGTTCATCCGAATATTAACCGCTTGAAAATTCGATCGGAGGCGACAAATTTTAAGCCCAAAACAACGTCCTTCACCCGATCTGACCTCCCCGAAATATCCGTTGGTCTGACACCGCTTTCCTCACGGACCGGGGACGAAACTCCTCCGGGTATGCTCAAAGTCAACCTTTCTGCATCCGGTACTTTTAATTGGGATCAGGTGCAGGAAGTACAAGCCTACGTCCTCGATCGGGAAACCGGTCAGCGTCACCTGGGGCGGGCGGGTCATCGATCGGTTTTCGAGGAACCGTTTCCCCTGCAGGAAGGTCAATATCTACTCTACGGGATAATAGAAACCAGGTCGAATAATTACACGGTTTTCGAGTCAATCGACGTTGAAAGCCAGCACCCCGGACAAATCTCAGTAACACCAGTTCCGTCCGCCGGTATCACGGGCCGGTTACTTTCAGGGGAATCGTCCCGCGATAATCCCGTCGGAGTTGGTATTTCCTTACTCCCTCCAGCAACCGGCAATCAAAGTCCCTCACGGGATATTTACTATCCGACTCCATTGACCGACCAGCCGGACGAAAACGGTAACTTTTCAATTTCAACGATCCCTCCGGGGTCAGAATTTAGTTTACATGTTCTAGTCGGGAGGAGTGGTTCCTTTAGTGCTGCGGGTAACGATGTGATCTTATCGGAACCTCTCCCAATTCTTAGCAGGGGAGAGAGCAGAACTCTGTCTACTATCAACCTGACCAAATAAATCTTTTCATTGTGTCTAACGGTGTCCGCCAGGTTCCGGTGGCTGGTTATAATCGGCTGTTTAACGATTAAATATTGAGAAACGGCAGGATTATCTCTACAACTAATACCGAGCGGAAAACTTGTACTTTTCACGAATTGGTCGGCTAAGGAGCGAAAGCCCGTGACCAATGAGCCGTAAGTGCTGGTTTTAAAAACGAAATAAAAGGAAGTATCGAATTATTGTTGCCCTGAATCCGAGGAGTTTGATAGATCCAGCAAAACCAGGTTAAGTTCTTTGACGAGTTCCTGAAAATGATCGTCCGATCGCACGGAGATAGGTTTAACGGACCCGGTTTCGTGGATCGTTTTTAATTCCTCTTTAATGCGATAGATAGGACCGACAATTCTATGGGTTTCTCGAAACAGGACCACACAAAACAGACCTCCTGCGACAAGTACGGCAACTGTCGTCACGACGCCGTAACTCATCATCTGCGGACTAATGCCCTGAATGATCGCGCCAAGTGATACGTCCTCGAACATCAAACTCAAGCAATACCAGATGAAGCCACCCATCAAGAGGGTATTAAAGAGGATGGCACTTATTAAAATAAACATGAGTCGGAATTGAATATTGAAATTGATTAGATTAAACCATGAACGCTCCTCCACGGGTCAACCCTCC
>JBDGPI010000233.1:0-7326 GCA_042219765.1 Salsurabacterium abyssinicum (SeqCode) | reverse complement strand
TTAAAATAACCCAGTAACGACAACAGGAGACCGGGTCGTGAGTTATTTAAACCACAGCGAAATTTATCATTACATCATTGGTACCCTTTTTCTACTTTCCTGCTATGGCTTTCTAACTCCAATTGCCGCTGTTTCACAAACCCCTGATCTTCAGAACTTTAACACGTTTCCCGTGGCTCGACACAGATCGTCAATGGGGTTCTCCGCCGGCAAAAATACTTACCCCTCGATCGTCTCCCTCCCGGACTCAACCCGGCTGTTAATTGCTGCTAACGGTAACGAAGACATTCTCGATTTCAACGGTAAAACCTTCCGTTTTAAGCGTTTCAATCGACCAGTCAACTATCGTTCAGTAGGTATTCTTCCCGGGAAACAGGAGGCTCTCCTGGTCGGTAATACCACTCGGCATGGGGAACGGTCGGGCCGTCTGCTTCGTTATGGTTTTGACTCCGGGCGCCTCAAGTCAGTCCGTTCAGTTGATTCAATTCTTTTTGGTGCGGCGTTCAGTCCGGTAAGAGGAGTCATGCTGGTCGGGGGTGACACCAATTCCAGTAAGGGCAGTGCGTTCCTTTACAGAAACGGCCAGCTGAAATCTCTTGACCTCAGTATAACTGCTCATCTCCACGATGCCGCCTGGAAACCCACCAAACAGGAGGTTCTCGTTGCAGGGGACAGCGGCACAGTGGGGCTCTGGTCCCAACCGGAGCAGCGCATGAGCATGAAGAGACTACCGTATTCCGGCACTCTGCGGGCGGTTGCCTGGAACCATGACGGTACGAAGGCGTTAATTGGTGGTGATAACGGGACCCTTTATCGCTATGAATCGGGAAACTACACCCGTATTACTACCGACATCGAATGGGATATAACGGATATCGAGTGGCAACCCGGTGAGAACCAGGCCCTTTTCACCGGTCGGAATGTGGAAACTGGAAGCGGTTACCTGGGACTCTATCGTCAATTCCGAACCGTTAGTACTCGATTTGACAACCCCATGCTTTCCTTGAGCTGGTTTGATGACAGTAATGCTTTAATTGGTGGCAAACGGACGATATATCGCCTGAGTAAGGATGCCTCGCCATCGGACTTTGGGTTAAACGCCTCGATTACTATTGCTGATACAGAAGCGGTCGCACTTGATCCCCTGACCCTTTCCGGGTATGGATCAACTTACAGATCAAATGCGGACGACGTGGCCGCGTATCGGTTTGATGCGGGCAATGGGGTTACAACGAGTTGGAGAAATAATCCCGATTTTGAAGTCTTTTACGATCAGTCCGGTACCTATACCGTTCAAATTGACGTCAGGGGCCCCGACCAGGGGAGTGTTGCGACAGACACCGAGACAATCGTCGTCCGAAAAGCACAGTCCTTTCAGCTGGCCTCCGGAGTCAGCTTTTTTTACTGGTGGACATTTATCGTACTTTGTCTTGCACTTTCAACCGGTTATATTCTGCGACATGTTTAAAATTGATCCACCCCGTAAATTCAAATCCAACCGTCGAGCCTTGATTGTGAATCTGTTATGATAAATCTATCGACCGGCTATAGTGTGACACTTACTAATTATCCAGATCAGGACGGTTCCACATGATTAACTGGACGCTGGCAACTCGAGACGGGTTTTACGCCATCCACGGCGATACAATGGAAGATGAGGTCATCACGGGTCAACCGTTACTGATAGATCCCTCAATTACATTCCGGAAGCATTTTGAAATTCCACAGAACATTGATCGTAATCCGGACAAACTAAAGCTTGAACTTTTCTCACGGTTTTTACCGTCCGATATAGAGGATTATATCTGTCAGTTTCAGGATGGACCGCTTACTGAGGACGGGACACGTTCCGTCCTCGGTTTAGCCATTAAAGACCAGGACATGAAATGGCTTGAAGGACTCCACGGCGAAGAGAGCGAAAACTATTTTCTCGAAAACCTTCTCCGTCCACCCGGCGGGTCCGAGGAGCGGCATTCACTGGAACTTCCGCTGCCGGGGGGTCTTTATTTCGGGGTCTTTCGGGATCGCCGTCTGGTCTGGGCCAGGTACTTGAATGATCCCAGGTCGGAAACAATTTACAAGACCCGGGATTATCTCGAGGAAGAATACCCCGACCTGGACCAACATCACTCACTGCCCTCGTTCCCCGAGGAGACGGAGGATCCCACTAACTGGATCGAGGGAATAGGCGAGTGGCTGCCTGATTCTCCGGACACCGATAAAATTGTCGTAAGGGATAAGGAACGATCACCGTGGGACACCTGGAGACAAACAGCCTGGACCCTGCTCTTTCTGACCGCCGTCACAGTAGGTCTTTGGGTCTACTACAACCGAGTTCTGATCAACCGTCACCAGAAGTGGTTGAACAACAAAAGCAAAAAACTTTTAGAATCGTCCAACAATCCCGTTCGGACCCTGCAATCCAGGATCAAATCCACGCGCCAGAAACTCAAAACCCAGTCCACGGAGGTACTGGACATCCATCCACGAATTTATCAACTGGACCAGGCGATAGCTGCTAACGACGTTCTATTACTTCAGATGCAGTTGGTAAAAAATCGAGGACAACTGGTGCTTGGAACCGATTCACTCCAGTCCGCCGAGCAGATGAAGGGAAGTCTCCTGAGTGTCTCAAACATCGAACGTGTTGAAATCGTTTCAACGAACCCCCAGCAAGACCAACAATATCAGTATAAAGTAAGCTTGAACGTACAGTGGTCGTCGGAATCATGATGAGGAAGGACAGCTATTTGCAATGAAAATAGCCCCGGATTACATGCGCGAGTACCTTGATACCGAAAGGACTATCTTTCTCATTCTGCTGTTAGCCTGCCTGGGCCTGGGATATTACCTTTATCAACTGCATCAGAGACGAAATGAACTCCAGGAAGCTTCGGCCACTTTCGCCAGTAACGCTCCCCGATACCAGAAACTTCGCCGGAAGTTACTGCAATCTCGCCCCCAGGTACCGGATGAGCTGAAGGAAAGTCCTCTGGCGTTCATGGAAAAAGTAATCCCCCAGGAATACCTCACCAACCTCAATCCGACTGATTCCGGCGATCAGAAAGGGTATCAATTCAAACTTCAGCTGAAGTCCAAGGACATAAAGGACATTCTTTCCCTGGTTTCGACCCTTGAAGAGGAGCCCCTGCTGGAAATTACAGAATTCAGGTTGATTCGAAAATCCCTCGACAGTCCAAAATTCCACTCCGTAATGCAACTTCGAACAATCCAATGACCTGGAGTAATTCGATAAAATGAAGGAAACAATTTCGGCAATCCTCGATCTTCTCAGCTGGGTAATTGTTGGTACGCTCATGGGATTTTCAGTACTGGGAGGGCTCTATATATTTAACCTCCGGCATCAATCGGTAACACCGAACCTCACGATTAAACCCCTCGAACAAACCAAGTCAAAAACCAGGACAAGCGAAAAAAGTTTCCAACCGGCGTCGGAGTTTTTCCTGGTGCAGAAATACAGCCAACCAGAGGAGGAAGAGACTGAAAAACCCGACAAAGTCCCCACCGAATCCACTCAACCTGATACTCCTCAGGACCGAAGTCCAACCGGGGACGAGGGCCTCGTAATGTCAAATCTCCCCTACAAGCTCCTGGGTACAGTTACGGGAGGCAAGCAATTTCAGTTCGCACGTCTCCAGAATCTTAGAAAAAGAAAATCCAGGACGCTTCGGATTGGTGATACCTGGGGCTCTATCAAAATCGAAGACATTCAAGACGACAAAATCATAATCATTAACAACGAGAAAAACCGTCGGGAAAAAATACTTTTGAAGAAACCTGATAACGGAAGTCGATCCTGACTTTTCAAGTCGGTAAATTAATGTTTGACAAAAAGGTTTTTTGTCCACTATATTTCTTTTGAAAATAAGTTAGTTGAATTCCACTCATCTTGGGCTTGACTTCTCGCTCACACTTCATCGTTCCTTAATACTCAAAATTTATTCTTTCAGGAGGGCTCAACGTGCTAACTGCATGCAAACAGTCTTACTTTAGCAAAATCAGTGTTGCTGTCGTTGCTCTATTGTTTCTTTCGTTTGGCTCACAACTTATGGCTCCGACCAATCCGGCACACGCTGGTTTGATAGGAGCCGTTAAAGACCTCGGGGAAGACATCTACGATGAAATGCCCAAGGACTTATTCAAACCACTCAAGATAGACGAGGACCCCGAAATATACGGGCCAACCCGGATCAATGCCCAACTCGGTAATCAAGGTTTATCAGTAGCCCTCTCCGAGAAGGGCACCATAACTGTCTTTCGGTATCCCCGGCCGTCCTTCTTTGACCAGGTGAAATATCATACCACCGACCGTGACAAGAAACCCCACTGGGGAGCGGACCCGAACGCTGGTTCCTTCCTTGGGTTGGTCGTAGAAACCAGCTCCGGAAAGGAAGTTCACTGGCTGCGGGACTGGTACTCCTCGCAGACGTACGTGGATGATATCAGTGACGTAGTCCGTACCACCTACACGAATTACAGCCTTGGGTTGACCGTCACAGTGGAGGACGTTGTACCGATCAACGAAAACGTGACCGCCGGTCGGGCCGGTGACGCCGGATCCACTTCACAGAACGGACTCAGTGGGGATGCAATGATTCGTGACATTACGGTCTCGAAAAGTAGCACCTCGGACGTTAAAAACGTCAAACTCGTGTCCTTCGAGAATTTCAGTCTGGTTGTTTCCAAAAATCCAATGGTACCTACGTCGGACTGGGCTCAGGAAATACAGAACACCGACCAGGCTCAGTACGACGGTCAGAAGGACGCCGTCGTTCATACCAAATCAGGACATGACCTCGCAAAAGGTTTCAAACCAACGAGTGTAGCTACGGTAATGGCCTTCGACGGTAACAGTAGCTCCCACGAGGTCAGCGGGGATCGTTACATTGGAAACACCTCCCCGGACGGGGCATACGATAGCCTCAACGAAAACGGTCAACTCAGTGGTCGTGATAGCTTCCAGGGACAAACCACTGGTGCCCTTGCCAAGGATCTGAAATTCACCAACGGTGAAGCCAACGCCCGTGTGATACTGGCGGCGGCCGACAACAAAAATGATGCGTTCGACGTACTCGACGAGGCTCGGTCCCTCTCGCTGGATTACGCCAGAAAAGAGAAGCGTGAATGGTTCGATAAATTGACCAGCGAAGCTCCTATTCCGCAAACAAGTAACGAGGATATTGTTAAACTTTCAAAACGCTCCCTTATGACTCTCCTGCTCGACTACGATCCACGCTCCGGTGGGATAGTGGCAAGCATTGCCACACAGAGTCCTTACGCCGAGGATTGGCCCCGTGACGGCGCTTACTTTAACTACGTCCTCGATCACAAACTTGGCCTCCACGAGTGGGTTGAAAAGCACAACCTCTGGTACACGAAGCGACAGGCGCCCTGGTGGGATCTCGTTCGTCCCGAGGGAACTTTCGCCATGAATTACTACACGGACGGGGCCGTTGGTGGCATTATTCCCTGGGAAATTGACGAGGTTGCCTACGTCGTCTGGCTCTACAACGATCATTACGAAGCTACCTACGACAAGGAATACCTCCGGGACGTCTGGCCATCACTTAAGAAAGCAGCTAATTTCCTTCACAAGTACGAAGAGCCCTGCGCATGGTGGGAGTGGGGGAACTGTGCAAACCTTCAGAAACCCGCTTCCGAGGACGATCACTTCAAAAACACCCAGACCATCTGGGGAGCCGGGACCGTCTACATGGCAATGGACGCCGCGTACGAAGCGGCCAAAACCCTCGGCAAGGATGATCTAGCCGCCAAGTACAAGAACCGGCGGGAGGAACTTGACACCGCAATTAATCGAGAGCTCTGGGACTCCGAGAAGGGCACCTGGGGTAAGAAACATCCGGGAATGGCGGAAATGGCCTGGCCAATTCAGTTCCGCTACACCTGGAACGACAAAATGGAAAATCACCTGGAAACTGCCTGGAACAAGATAAAAGGCACCTTCAAACAGCCCGAGGCTGGCCCCGAGAACCACCGCATGCTTACGGCCGACGGCGAGCCCATGGGACTGTACGAAACGAAAACCCTTCTCTCCGGCGCGAAGGCCTGGAAGTACGACAGCGATAAAATGGACCGCGTGGAGAACGGATTGAAATGGGTGGCCGAACGTTGGGCTACGGACGACACCCATATCATGGGTGAGGTCTGGATGGTCCAGGACGGTGAAGTTGTGACCACTGTCTCGCAACCGCACGCCTGGGAACAGGCACTCTTCTATCTGGCTGCCGTGGAGGCCTATCCCGACTACAGTTACTATTACTTCTAACTGATCGACGGGTGCCAACTGATTAAACAATCCGGGGTCTGGATCCCCGGATTGTTTTAATCATTTTACGTCTGGGGAAGTTCCTTGGACTTTGAATCCCAGTGCACCCGGTCACTGCGTGTCGTCCCTGTCGGTCACAGCGTTTCTAATCATCCCTCCCGTTCTTTTCTCAACTGTCTTAACCGAACAATTGAGTGTCGTCAGGCGAACGGGAGGAGAATGATTCTAATATCGACAGAAACACGAAGTAATTAGATATCCCTTTCAGGTAGGTCCTCGATCGTTTGCGGCAACCGCCGGATTCTTCGTGCCAACCGACTATTGATACAACACTGGCTGAAACCCTCTGGGTCCGTCTTTAACCTCAGGTTCGAGGATCCTGTGTAATGTCACTTGCCACCGGGGTTACCGTGCGACATGAATCCAGCCGGTTCCTGCAATGGAAAATTGTCATCGATGTCGAAGGATCAGCTCCATCCGCTGGCAGTCCAGTGACGTTTACCGAGTCGATGGTCCGGCATGATTCAACAAGGTCTTTTTATTTCCGGATTGAAGCCTTAATATTGACCATGGACGGACTAACACTCGAACTTTTTTTAACGGTTAAGCAATTGACCAGCTTAAGGTAAACTGTTTTATCGGCGAGGGAGAACAACTAGTTCTGAATTCTAGGTTGGCAGGCTCGAATACATTTGCCTAACCATCACTGATACGCTAGCTGCTGTATTAAATGAACTAATTGTTACGTTATTGAATGGGGATTCTAATACTGCCTGGGGATTCTACCTGATGTCCTATTACCTGGATAAATGGGCCTGGAAAATCTCAGGGGCCTTAATAGTCGTCTTACTTCTTGTCAGTGTTAATCTTACCACCGGTTTATTTGTTTCCCCCTCATACGCCGCAAATCCTTCTAATATAAATTTTAAACAGCAAGTCAATCGAGCCCGGTCGGAATTTTACCAGGAGAATTATCAGAAAGCGTACGACATTTTAAGTGAACTTCATTCCCTGAATCC
>JBDGPI010000232.1:27122-42076 GCA_042219765.1 Salsurabacterium abyssinicum (SeqCode) | reverse complement strand
GCCCTTTTGAGTACAATTTGTTGAGGTTTCTGTCATTTCGACAGCAACGATTAGTATACGATTTTTACTATGTGCTGTCAACAAGCGGAATGAATTTCCGACTTAAAACTGACAACTCTCAACCCTCGTTTCCTCAATCGAGTGCATAGATACTAATGATTCCTGAGCCCCTTGTCAAACCCCCCTTTCATCTCCACTCAACCTACCCCTGAACCGGGGATTCAAAAGACTTTCAGTCTCCGGGGACCAGCCGACGGTAACGGTGCTGTCCAACCTGCAGGACGTGGGCTTCGGTGATATCGAAATCATGGTCCAGCCCCTCCAGCTGTTCACCGTCGAAGTAGACGCCACCCTGGTTCAGCAGTCGCTTGGCTTCGCCCCGGGACTCCACCATTCCGGATTGGTCCAGAAGGTCCACAACCCAGACGTCGTCCCCGTCGTCAATCACAACCGTCTCCATCTCGTCCTCCCCGGGAGCCTGGTCCTCCTCGATGGTGCGCTCGAAGTAATCCCTGGCATCCTCAGCCTCAGTGTTTCCCTTCAGTCTCTCCACAATTGCGGAGGCAACCTTTTTCTTGTGTTTCTTGGGATCCTCTAAATTATCGCCACCAGCCTCGAGTTCCGACAGGTAATCCTCCGGGAGATCCGTTAACAACTTGGCGTAATTTGGGACAAGGTGGTCCGGAATGGACATTAATTTTCCGAACATGTCCCTGGGGGACGCTTCCAGCGGGATGTGATTGTCGTAGGACTTGCTCATTTTCTTCGATCCGTCCAGACCCACCAACAACGGTAGTGTTCCGATCAATTGGGGGGGTTGGTCGGTCATTTCCTTCTGAAGCCGCCGGCCGACCAGCAGGTTGAACTTCTGGTCGGTGCCTCCGAGTTCCAGGTCGGCCTCGATCTCGACGGAGTCATACCCCTGAAGCAACGGGTAGAGAAACTCGTGAAGCCGAATCGACTTGTTCTGTTCGTAGCGTTTGGAAAAGTCGTCACGCTCCAGCATCCGTGCCACCGTCATGCGGGAGGCCAGGTCCATGATCCCCTCGGTTCCCAGGTCGTTCAGCCACTCGGAGTTCCAGACAACCTCGGCACGGTCCTCGTCGAGAATCTCGAAGGCCTGATCCGTGTAGGTTTCGGCATGCTCTTCGACCTCCTCGGCCGACAGCGGCGGTCGTGTCTCGTCACGACCGCTGGGGTCACCGATCTGGGCCGTGAAGTCTCCAACAAGAAATACCACCGTGTGGCCGGCATCCTGGAACTGACGTAATTTGTTGAAGATCACGGCGTGACCCAGGTGCAGTTCCGACCCCGTGGGGTCCACGCCGAGTTTGATGCGACAGGAGTCCTGCATCCGTTCGTCAAATTCGTCCTCGGGTAAGATCTCCTCGAAACCTCGTTTCAATCTGGAAAGACTCATCAAACAAGCTCCTTTCGTAGGTTCAAAAGTCTCGTCATCCCCCGTTTGGGGCAACGGGAGACAAAATCGATAATTCGTAAAACTGCACGATCCTTAGAATTGCCTAGAAAGAATATCCCTTCTTGGTGGGTGGGGCAATTCCACCAACGTCACATCCTCAGAGAAACGTCGTCTATCCCCACACGAACGTGACCTCTATCATTCACACGTCGACTTTTTTGGCCCAGCTGACAAATCACACGAAACGTCTCAAAATATTTTGAGACGTTTGCAAGGCCTGGTATCGAAAGGATTTTCTTGGAGCGGCATTTTCAAGGGGGTCGTTCTTTGTAAACCTGATGGGTTTGACGGTCCCAAAGGATATGAGTTCTCCCCGGACAATGAGTACAATAATACTATGAGTTGACATTCCATCATGCGTACGTGCGAGGATGTGCTCGGTACATGCTTGAGAAGGTTAACAGACTTGGCCAGTGGTTATCCCGCTTTCCCTACGAGAACCTGACCAAGCGGCGAACAATGCACCCCAGGGACCCGGATCGACTGCTCCGGGACAAAGACGACCTCGGAGCTGGGGGGACCTGTTTTTCCCTTGTTAACCTGGCGTCAAACCAAGCCCGTGAGCTGGGTCTTGATCCAAATTACTACCTGGGTGACCGCCCTGATGGTGAAAATCGCCACTGTGTAATTGGTTTTCCCGAGATCGGGGTATTTCTGGATCCCGGCTACCTCTGTTTTTCACCGTTACCGATCCACCCCGATGAAACCGTCCGCTTACGTCGATCACACAACACCCTGGTACTCGACCCCGAGCCCGATCGACGCTTAAAGGTTCATACTGAACGCCAGGGACAGCAGACCTGGCGTTACACTCTGAAGGGATATCCCATAGATCGAGATCAGTTTGAAAAAGCCTGGAAGGACTCCTTCGAGTGGGGCAGCGTCATGGAATCGGAGGTCATGACTCGGTTAACGGAGGACGGTATGCTTTTGTACCTGAACGGTAACCTGGAAAAAATCACCCAGGAATCCCGGCGGTCACTTGAATTACCTCAGGCGGAACGAATCGACCGACTCTCGGAAGCGTTCGGAGTCAATCCCGAACTCCTCGAGGATCTGACAATCACGAATGATTGACGGTTCCACCGAATAGTCCCCTTCTGATATTTGACTGTGAATCGGGACCAGATAACTGAAATATCCAGGCGTAATGTCGTCTGCAAAATCGTCATTGAGATACTCGGGCCTACGATAACTGCGACTCTGCCGGTGGTTTTGTTGGCCTTCTTGGCGTTTGATTAACCGTTTGAGCGATTGATTGTGGCAACTCTATGATTTGAGATGATATCCCTCAATTTTGAGCGGATAAGACTCAAGTCATGATCGGATTTGCAGACCATTAAAACAATGCTCCACTCCCAACGGAGTATTACTTAGAAACGTTCCAGGATTCCACAGCGAGGACGGATTCCCTTGGCGGATGTTCAGGATTACGAACCCTGCACGCCGGTCATCTCGATTCTGACCGGCTCAATTAACTCACTCGAAAAGGGCTGTCGCAGACTGAGGAATACCTGGGAAACCTTCCGGTTATTTGGACCCTCGTTCCTGTTTAGCGAGACGAATTACTACCGTGAGGAAATGGGCGAACCGCTCTTTCGCTGGTGGGGTTACCGTCACACGCTTGCGGATCCGGCGGGCCTCGCTGACTGGAAGACAACCACGGATGGAATCGAGGACGAATTGCGGGACCAGGATGGTAATCGCAGCGTTAACATCGATCCGGGATACCTCGATCTGGGGCTACTCGTACTCGGGTCGCACAAGAACCACCACCAGAAAATTTACCTTGGCGATGGGGTCTACGCCGATCCCGTTCTGGAGTACGTTGACGGTTCTTTCCGGCCCTTTCACTGGAGTTTCCCGGATTTTCAGGACAATCAATATTTTTCGGTTCTGGAAAGGTTTCGGGAGCGCTACAAAACATTACGAAACGAAGGGTTATAGTTCAGCTAAAGCACGAACGAGCCCTTAATCAAAGTCATCCAGGCGTCCGGACACTCCGCAATTCATCCACGGCTTCCTCGAGTCCCTCCATGGTGAATTCGTACATCGGAAAGAGTTCACGAATTTTTGCTGTCGTCCAGATACGCTCCCACATTCGTTTTCCGTGAGGGTTCAACCAGACCGTCTTCAGCACGGCATCCTTCAGTTTGTTGAGGTACTCGTAGCCGGTCGTCTCATTGTGGTGTGAGTAATTAATTGCACCCCCCTCACGCATCAACTCCCCCGGCGCCATTGCCGCGTCCCCGACCACGATACACCGCCAGGTATTATCCAGGTTCGAGAAAATTTCTTCCGTCGGTTTGCCCTCCCGACGCCGCATATCATCGTAGAGAGTCTCGTAGATACAGTTGTGGAAGTAGTAGGATTCAAAATGCTTGAAATGGCTGGCCTGGTGTGCTGCCGAAAAGAGTCGGGACGTAAGCTCTGCGTAGGGGTCCATGGACCCGCCAACATCCATAAGCAGTAAAAGCTTCACGTTATTTTCCCGCGGTGGGCGGAAGACAAGGCGGACGTCCCCGGCATTGCGGGCAGTCTCGTCTATGCTCGCCTGAACGTCGAGTTCCTCCTCACGACCGTCTCGTGTCAGCTCCCGCAGCCGACGCAGGGCCTGTCCGATATCCCGGACATCGAGTGTCATGTCCTTTCGAAGGTTTCGGAAGCGCCGGTCGTTGGCAACCTGGACGGCACTGCGGTTCTGGCCGGAACCCCCAACCCGAATGCCGTTGGGATTGGCACCGGAGTGGCCAAATTCACTGGTACCACCCGTGCCGACCCAGTGATCCCCGCCGTCGTGGCGCTCGTCCTGCTTCTCGAGGCGCTCCTCGAATTCTTCACGGAGTTCCTCGAGATCCTTTTCCTTTAAGTCGGCAAGTTCCTCGTCGGAGAGCTCGGGCGGTGGAAGAGGGTTCTCCTCGAGCCAGGAAATTAGTTCCTCGGTGATTTCGGCCTTCGTCTCGGGATCAAACTCCACGTCCTCGAAGTACTCGGCAAAGGCCTGATCGTAAATGTCGTAGTGCTCGGGTCGCTTGACCAGGATACTTCTGGCCACACCGTAAAAGTGGGTCAAACTCCCCCGGGCCAGCCCCTCCGAGAGGGCATCGAGCAAGGTTATGAATTCGGTCACTCCGAGCGGCAAGCCACGATCCCGGAGGTGATAGAAGAACTCAATGAACATCGTCTTTTCCCTCTTGAATGTTTTACCAGTGTGTTTCCTACCGAGTTTCGGGGTTAGTGATCAAAATTCGGTAGTCAGTGACGTCTTCTCAAGATGAAATCCCCTTAGGACACTGCGGTTATTCAGCGTACTGTCACAGCCTCCAGGTCTTCTTCCTTCTTCAGGAGAGTCCCGAGAAACGGTAACTCATCTTTAAGCTTTGATTTGTCCACGCCGGCACGTGCGAGGGCCCCAATCCAATCAATAAGTTCGCTGGTCGAGGGTTTCTTTCGGACCTCCGGTTGATCCCGCAACCAGTATAATCGCTCCAGAGCCTGAGAAATCAGGTCGTCCTCCAGGTCCGGATGATGAACCTCCACAATATCCTCCATCAATCCACGGTCGGGAAATTCGATATAATGAAAAATACAGCGGCGTAGAAACGCATCGGGCAGTTCCTTCTCGGCGTTCGAGGTGATAACCACAATGGGCCGTTTTTCGGCCTCGACGGTCCGGCCTGTCTCCTGAATCTCAAAATTCATCTCATCAAGTTCGTGTAGCAGATCGTTCGGAAACTCCATGTCAGCCTTATCGATCTCATCAATTAAAAGCACCGGTCGCTGACCGCCATCGGCCGACATCTCGAAGGCCTTCCCCAGCGGACCCAGTTCAATGTACTGAGAGATATCGCTAACATCACCGTCGCCGAAACGACTGTCGTTAAGGCGCTGAACGGTGTCGTAAATGTACAGACCATCCTCGGCGTCCGTGGTCGATTTTATGTGCCAGGTCAAAAGCTGAAGATCGAGGTCCTCCGCAATCGCGTGGGCCAGAAGCGTCTTTCCGGTCCCCGGCTCACCACGGACCACGAGCGGTTTCTCGAGGGAAATTGCCACGTTCACGACATCACGCAGTTCGGGATTGGTAATATAGGAATCCGTTCCGGTAAACTGTTCAAACATATTGGAAACCTCAGATCAGGGATAGGATTAAAAAATTTTCGTGCAGGACAGTAAATTATCGCCTCAAATGAGCTCTGTAACAAGTGAATTCAATTCACGGATAAACTGCAAGACCAAGATTTTATCAAATTGGAATGAGTGAGCAGATTGTAACCCTATTGGTTCGAGCAGCCACCGAAACCGTCAAGAATCCGGTCGTTACCAACCTGTCCCTGTCGGGGAAGCAAGAATGAATTTAATAATGAACTTGAATCAGTCTCCATAATTTAAGAATTGAAGCACTCTACGTTCAAATATCCGCAGTGAAATGGTTCTCATTTGCACAAAACTCCACGATTATCTTTATACCGTCCGTCATGACCGCCACCAACGACTTCAGTTCTTCCCGGAGCATTAAGAGAAGACGGGCAATTTCCTAACGTACGAGAGATTTGCTCAAGACAGGAAACCCTGTATCAGATTTCGTCCCTACCATTACCAAACTAGAATTAAAAATACATCTTGCCAATTAACACCATTTGTTTCCAAAAGACGGTCTGGTATATTAGTTATACGCTTCAATAAACCCATCATGGTTATTTATGAAAGCGTGAGCATCGTGTCGAAATCCGAGAAGGAATCAGGCGATTCCAGTACTTCGATTCGCAAGCTTAACCCTCCAACTTTCGTCAAAGAAGCCTACAATAAGAACGGTATCCTGGTCGCTAAAAACATCAATATCAAATCGGACGACGAACTGGAACGGCTCCTGAAGCTGGGAGTTAAATCCTACGATGCCGGTCCTGAGGATACCGTTGAGGAAACCGAGGAAAGCACGGAAAAACTTCTTTCCGATACTTTACCCGAAACGCCTAGTTCCCATCACAAGACCCGGATCGAGCAAAACGTGAATCGCTATCAAAAAGTTGTAAAGAAACTTTAGAATACGTTCCGGAAGACCCTTGAGGATGATTTTCCCTTTTATGATATCCGGGATCCCTTCAAGGATGACATCAACTTTTTTATCGAACGGGCCAAGGAATCCCCGGCAAGTCTAAGTGCACTGAGCCAATTACAGGTCTTCGACGATGTAACGTTCCAGCATAGCCTAAACGTCTGTCTTCTTGCCATTCTCTACGGGGAGTACCGTAATTTCTAACGGGATCGGCTGGAGGATCTTGCTTACGGCGCGCTTTTTCACGACCTCGGGAAAACGTCCATCTCGCATGATATCATTCATAAACCCGACGAACTCTCCGACCAGGAGTGGCAGGCCATCAAACAACATCCCCATTGAGGGAAGCAACCTGCTGGCGGAGATCAATGCTGATTCGCTCTACCAAAGAATCGCTCTCGAACATCACGAGCGCCCGGATGGCTCAGGCTACCCGCACGGACGCAAAAAAATGAATCATTTCTCGCGAATCATAACCATCTGTGACGTGTACGAAGCCCTGACTGCCACCAGGATTTACAAGGACTCCATGACACCACTCAAGGCCTTCATGCTTCTCAAAGAAGAATTTATTGAGTATCCCGAAACCCGTCCTATCGTTTCAGGACTGGTACACTGCCTCGGGATTTATCCAGTCGGATCCCTGGTGGAGCTATCGAACGGGGAACGGGCGATCGTAAAAGCCATTCACAAAAATAATTTACGGAGGCCAACGGTTGTTATTGTTATGGACCGCTGGTTCCACCCTCTGAATCATCCGGTTACCGTCAACTTAAAGCGAATATCGGACCAAAAAAAAGCAGCCCACGGAGAAGTTTACGACGACTCGATTACAATCAGTCGACTCCTGCCGATATCCGAACATCCTGACCTTGAAAGTCGCATTACCGAACTAATTGAACGGGATGAAATTACTCCGATATGAATCAGGTCTAACCAAAATGTTCCATAAAAAATGTTGCTGAGTTCGTTCCTCAGAGTCCGAGGTGTAGACCCACTCCATAAAATTCAATCCGGTTCGAGTAAAATTGGCCAAAAGGGGAATGTCCCTCATAAGCCTCGAGCATGAAACGCACGTGACGTTTAACGCCATCCGGCCGGTGAAGTTCTACGCCAATTTTGAAACTATAATTATCCGACCAGTTGTGTTCTTTGAAGCTTTTGTAATCCATACCCCCCACAAGGGTCCCCACATCTCCGATTCCCTCTCCCCCAATGTACTCGAAACCGGCCTGTAAAGAGGCTCGATCAAGGCTTCTCGGAAATCGATGAAGCAGGTACTCCCCACCCCCGTAGACCCTCCACTTGGATAGTTCGTAAGATCCAAGAAGTTCCAGGGATTCAAAACTCAAATTAATCCGATCGGTGTCCGCGCGGAGAAGAAATTCATCCCCCAGGTGAGAACTCTGATGATAAATCCGGGAGCGAACGGAAAATGATCGATAGCGGTACTCCAGCGGAAACCCAATAGTATAGTCCGCGTTAATTAAATCGTTGGAGGGAGCATCCAGATTGAATTGAGCAAACAGACCACCGAGCAACCCGAACTGGTAAGCGCCGGAATCCGCAGTATTTCCCCACCGGACAAATCCAAAATCCTCTCCGTACCCAACCGATCCCATGTTGAAAGTTTTGGCGGCGGACGAATAGTCGTAAAAACTGGCAAAAAAGCGGGGCTGGGTTTGATCGCCTATGAGGGGATGAAAGAGGGTCTCCTGCGGGAAGTAACAGCTGCGCTGGCCACAGATTCCGGGGCTTACGGGCTCTTTACTGGAACGTTTGGGGTCCTGTTCCGGGGAAGTGTTTGCGGTGGCTACACCAGTGGCAATGACGAACAGAAGAATAAAACTGGACAGTTTCAACAACGCAACAATGGTTCGCCGAGGACTCATAATCCACGTCCCGTTACCTTGCCTTTTGGGACAAACTGTTGGCGAAAACTCCATCCGCTGATCGAGTCACAGATAACTTCAGGTGGTGTAACCAAGGATAAGAATATAGTGGGCGACACTCCCCAGAAGACAGAACACATGCCAGAGTTCATGCGCCCCGAACCACACGTCGGATATTCTCGGCCAGTCGAGGGAATAGATTAAAGCCCCCAGCGTGTAAAAGACGCCACCGACCACCAACCATGACACTCCACCAACAGACAGTGAGGCCAAAAGCGGCTTAATCATGAGTAATGCCAGCCAGCCCATGCCAACGTAAACCCCCACGTACAACCACCAGGGAAAGGACGGAAGGGACAGGTGAGAAATAACAATAAAAGCAAAGATCCCCCAGAATGCTCCGAGTAACAGACTGGCGTAGAAATTATTTAACTTCAGGAGACCGATAGGAGTGGCCGTTCCGGCAATGAGAAACGCAATAGCAGTGCGGTCCAATTTCTGCAGGCTCTGGCTGATATTTTCGCTCCAGTCATGAGCGTGGTACAGCGTGCTGATGAAATAAAGAAAAATCAGTGAAAGGCCGTATATCCAGTAAGCAACAGTCGAGTCGGATCCCTCCGCATGGATCAGCAAAGTTATCAAACCGGCCAGTGACGTAAGGGCTCCCAACGCATGGGAAATGGTATTGAAGGGCTCGTTAATACGGAAAGACATTAATACGGCTCCCGGTCCAAACGAAACTGATTTCTGGTACAACGTGATCCTGTGTCAACGGACAAAACCTTATCTCGGGGGCTGTTTCCACTCAGTGTCACGAGATCGACCGTCAGTAACTGCAAAAGTGGATCGCGAATGATGGGGCCGTTAATTCGAACTGCTGAACTGTGAAGGTTCAACCGCCCACTGTTTAAAAACATCCTACCATCCATCGGCAAAGTTTCTTACGGTCACACCCGAGGCAGCCAACTAATACCCGATGAGTTTGATCAGTATCAGTTCCGAACTTTCAAGTGGAGAATGTCCACGTCAAACAACAGTTAAAATTGAGATAAACGTTCCCACTTAGGTCAAAATCTCAGGATGACTTTTATAACCAAAGTTCACCGGAAAAGCTCGGGACCTTTTTCAGGCCAGGGCGTTCTCCTTGCCGGATCCTTTCACGAACAGGCAGGCCGAATTCGTCTCCAGTGCCATAGCTCGCATGAACCCAAAATCATCAAAATCATCCGGAAGCCCCATAATATCAAGATCCGAGCGGGGCGTTGCAGTCAAAATCCGGTCGAGTTGTCCGTGGTTGACGTGCAATTCTGCCTCGGGAAAACGAGCCTGCCGAAGGTAGTTTTCGAGGAACCGTCGGCCAGTCTCCACATTCTTTTCATGCTTGACCCCACAGACGACTCTCATCGTGGCGTCCCAGTTCTGGCACAGAATATGCGCGGTCAAGAGGGAGAGGTCCAGGCTAACAGGAAGGTTCTCCGGTTTCCAGTCCGGACTCATGTCGGATACCCAGACGTTAATGCTGTTGCCACCGTCGGACCAATCGGCCGGCGGCACGAAAAGATAGACTCCCAGCGAAAAATGACGGGCCTTCTGAATAATTTGTCGTACGGTATCGTCGTTCTCCCCCATTTGATCCAGCTCCATAAAAACAATGTTAGGACCGAAGAAACCGCCGGAGAGAACCAGACTGAGCAGTGCCCCCTCCGTGAAATCCTCCTGCTCGATAACGGCGGTCCGCGTGAAGACACCTTCGTTTCGAAAGCGCGCGGCCCGGTGGTCAAAGTCGTAGTTATCTCGACCTTCAACCCAGTTCGGAGTAACGTGCGCAAGCGTCAAATACCCGTTCGGGTACGTTAAGTTCCTGAGGAAATTGAACGTTCCGGGCACTTCCAGGTCCTCCCCAAGGGGCACCAGTACTTTGGGTTTCCAGGCTCGTTCGTGCATCTCCGGAAGCACGGTGATTTTCTGGGCAGCCCATTCAGCAAACGCCTCGAAGAGACCGCTCCGGACGTCCTCAAAGGGGGCATCCAGGTGTCGGCCGGCGAGGTAAACGTAAAATCCCAGTGTCACGACGAGAGACACTAAGCTAACCGTAGGATTGATAATGAACATGGAGATAAGTGAACCGACCAGCCCGAGAAATGAGACCCAGATTGGAATTCTGAGCAATGGTCGGAAACTGACCATATCGAGACTCTGCTCAATGAGGACGGCTCCACAGATCATGGCGTAGGTCACGAGAAAGAACATCGTGATCAGGGGGGCAATTGCGTTCAAATCGCGGGCCATGATGGACAACAGTATAAGAGTCCCCGTAATGTACAGGGCGTGGCGGGGTTCCGCGTTTTCCGACAGTTCCGCAAGCCAGTCATCGCCGGGAACGATATGGTGTTCCCCCATCGCCTGGAGGATTCGGGCAGCACCGACCAACGACGCCAGCGCCGAGGAAAACGTTGCTCCTAGAAGTCCCGCCAGTACCGCCCGGGGCCAGTAGGCTTTATCCATTGCAACCGTGTAATTACTGACGAGTTCCTCGGTACTGGCGGACAGTGCCAGCCAGATAGCCAGCAAAAGATAAATTACCAGTGAAACGGCTATGGCCCAGAGCGTCCCCGACGGGATGCTCTTCTTCGGGTCCTCCAGGTCCCCCGACATATTGGCTCCGGCCATGATGCCCGTAGTCGCCGGAAAGAAGACGGCAAACACGACCCAGAAGGAACTCCCACCGAAGTTGTTGTCGGGGGAACCAACGAAATCACCCCAGAGGGGGACCTCGGTTATTCCGTATTTCATCGAACCGGTCCCTGCTGCCATCCCGATGGAAACGAGGGCTCCGACAATGATCGCCATAATTAAATACTGTGTCTTTATGGCAAAATCAGCACTGACGTAGGCAATGAAAAATAGAAGGACAAAGACACTTATGTCCACGAGCAAGGCGGAATGTCCTGGAAAGAGGTAAAGCCAACCTTCCCGAAATCCAAAAATATACATCGTAACGGCCAGAGCCTGGGAGAGGTAGCGGGGAATTCCGACAGCCCCACCGACCTCGAGGCCGAGGGACTGAGCAATCACCGCGTAGGCTCCCCCCGTACCAATTCGGATGTTCGTCGTAATCGAAGACATCGCCAGCGCGGTACAGAGGGTAATACCAAAACCCACAAGAATGATCAGGATCGCACCCAGGAGGCCGGCGTTTCCGACGACCCAACCGACCCTGAGGAAGAGTATTACCCCCAGGATCGTCAGAACGGTTGGGGTAAAAACACCGCCAAAAGTACCAAATTTCTTCTGTTTCGTTTCCCTGGACTCCTGTATGTTTTCGGGTTTCAGTGATTCGTCGGGCGAGGCGTCTTGCAGGGTCGGTTCGCCGTCGTCCACGGTTGGTTCCCTCCGGGGTGAAAAGTCGTTTATTCCGTTTAAGGACAGCTTTAAAGCTAAATTTAATACTACAAGTATGGTTTTGGCCACGACATTCGCCCGGTTTCCTCTGGATACCGCACTAACAGTGTCCACTCGATGGACCGTTTTATGCCTACTCACGGAAACCGTTCCCGTGACAATCGTTAGACACAGGTTAGCTTTTCCTGCTGTGGGTCAACTCTCCAACCACAGATGACGTTTGGCCACCGAAATATTGGCAGGGGCTTAAATAACCAGGAACCAAATGTGTATAGGCCTTGAACCTTATCCGTTTCAGGGACCCGACAGAACAACCTTAACGATCCCGGCCAAAAGATACTTTTTCATCTCTTTCGTTCTCCCTGCACAGGTTGTATAATAATCAAAGCCAATACTATTTGTTCCAGCCATGCGAAGGTGGTATCAGTGACAACACCACCCATCCCGGATAACGAAGCAGAACGGCTCAAGTCCCTTCAGGATCTTGATATCCTCGATACCCCCTCCGAATTTCGTTTCGATCGAATCACACGATTAACCGCCCAGAGTCTGGACACAGAGTATTCGGAACTGAACCTTATCGACGAAGAACGGGAGTGGTCCAAATCACAGTATCCTTCCGGTCAATCGGAAATCCCCCGGGACGATTCTTTCTGTGCGCATGTAATAGTGTCCGATTGATTTGATGGTGGTGCCCGATTCAACGCACGACAGTCGATTTAAGGATAATCCTTCCGTTGTCGGGGACCCCCGTCTACGGTTCTACATGGGAATCCCCATTCAGTCCCCCGAGGGATTTAATATCGGAGTTCTGTGTGCTTTCGATCCGGAACCCCATAAACCCTCGAAGAATGAACGCAGGATCTTCAGGGAACAGGCGTCAATGGCCGAGGAACAGCTTCAACAAAAATCCGAGCTTTTTCCAACACTCGGGGATACCCGGAGCGCGGATGACATTGTGCATGATCTTCAGCATCAGGTTCGAAATAATTTTCAGGTTGTATTGAGTGTTCTCAGTCTGGAACGTACTAAGACCTCGAATAACACCGCCCGGTCAATCTGTCGCCATCTGGAAAAACGTGTTGGAGTTATAACGACCCTGTACGACTGTCTGGAGAAGAAACGTGACACTATTTCCGTTAACGTGAAACATTACATTAACGATTTGCTCTATCAGATTTTCCAGACACAGAACCCTCCTTCTTCTATCACGCCTGATTTCGAGGTCGATCAAATCTACATGGAACTTGAACGAGCTGCCTTGTTCGGGCTATTGGTTAACGAATTGGTCGTGAACTCCCTTCAGCATGCTTTTACTGAAAATAATGAAGGAACCCTAAAAGTAATCGTTGAGTCGACCCCAACAGGTTCTTCAAACAACGAGCACCGGCTGATCGTTGAGGACGACGGACGGGGATTACCCGGCGGTTTCGACTGGAGGAAGGACGGTTCAATGGGCATAAAATTGATACGCAATATTGGCGAAAGTAAACTCAGCGGAAACATAACACTAAAGAATCAGAATGGATGCAAATTCCAGCTTGACTTCTCCTGACTCCACTATCGACTTACTGGCATTTCGTAAAAATCGGATACGCCACAGTCCCACACACCACTAAATAATCACTCGATACCGACCTTTCTTTCCCATTGGATCCGTTTTGTTGTAGGGATCCTGAAAGATTCCGATTCAACGGTCTCAGGGGACTCGAATATAATGAAGCCTCCCCGTCCCGATTCACTTTCAGCTGGACTAAAGCTGATCGCAAAAGACGTTTTCGGCGTATCTCTTTCAAGCGGAACCAGTCCCACTCTAAAGTCTCCCGACGTCTCCACAACAAGACCTGATGAGGATGAATCACCATACACCGATTGGGAGCTTTGCTGACCATCAGCTTGTTTCACCCCGAACGTCCCATTCTGACTCCAGAGGACCAGCAGTGGGGTGCTGGCGATACCACCGTTTTGAAGTGGTTATTAAGGATTTTGATCAGCCTGAGGGTTGGATCGGAAATCAGTTTAATCTCGTCCTCAAGTTGATGGGACATCCTGAGGTCATCCACCAGTTCCTTAGCAAAGTCATCCAGGGGTTGTTTCAGATGAGCCGATGAATTGTACGAGCGGAATTTCTCCGATACGACGTTACGGGAATGAAGACGGAAGAGGTGTTTGTTGAATGATTCCACAAGCTTTTTGGCGTTAGGCCATTTTCGTGAAAATCCCACGTGAAAGGACCTAACGGGCCCAATTGATCGATTAATGTAATCAATCCCGCTAAAGGTCGGGGTATTTTGTTGAATCAGAAACTGACACAGCCGAATTTCACAGATGGCTAGATCAATACGCTCGTGTTTGAGTTTCCTCAGATGAAGTATTTCCGGCTTGACTGAATGAACGAACTGAACGTCGAGGCGATCATCTCTTACTGCGTCCTGAAACGAGTCAGCGTAATTATACCCGCCACTGGCACCGATGTCGTAACCCTCAAGGTCGGATAAACTTTCCCAGGTTATGTCATTCTCACGTCGCTTGTAAAAAACGTCCATGATATGGGAAATTGGCGCACTATAACGAAAGTCCCGGAACCGGTCTTTGCTTTTCGTGAATGTAAATATCCCGGCGTATTCCCCCCTGGCGGCTTCCCTCTGCGCACGTTGCCAGGGAATAATCTCGAACGTTGGAGTGTGTCCCATCCGACGCACTATCCTGGACGTTATCTCTCGGGTGACGCCGGCTACTTCTCCCTTCGAACGGTAGTTATAGGGTGGAAATTCGAGGGTAACAAACGGTAAGGTATCGGCTAAACTGGAAACCGGAAGCAGTATGATTAAAATTAACAAGTAGACTATAGAGTAATATCCCTTTATTTTAATCATACCGTTTTACGCCTCACGGCGGTATAAGTGTTAATTTAACGTGATTCAGGATCACAGTCTTTTGTTCATTCTTCGTTAAAGAACAGTTTTTTTAAATGCCAAACGTAACCTTGCTAGTAGTTAAAATTATGATTTAAGGATCCGTAAATAGGAGAAACCAGACTTATAGTATGTATTCATTCTCACAGGAGTACGCTGGTTGAATATCCTCTTAGTTGAAGACAACGACCTTAACAGGGACATGATTT
>JBDGPI010000232.1:25430-27112 GCA_042219765.1 Salsurabacterium abyssinicum (SeqCode) | reverse complement strand
AACCGGGGCTACACGGTCCGCACGGCCAAAAATGCCGAAACCGGGATCAGCAGAATCCGGGAGAATTCTCCGGATCTTATACTCATGGATCTCAGCCTACCCGATCTCGACGGATGGACGGCCACTGAAAAGTTAAAACAATCCCAATCCACCAAATCCATCCCCGTTATCGCAATCACTGCGCATGCCACGACCGAGGAACGGGAGAAGGCCCTGGACGCCGGCTGCGAGGATTATGAGTCGAAGCCGATCGATTTCGATCAACTCGAGAAGAAAATTAATGAACTCTCCCCGGAAGGAGATTAATTAGTCCCGGGATTATGAAAATTTCTCCCTGGCGCCTGGGCGGACTTACCCTGGGGGCTCTGGCCATTTACTACTGGTTTAGAAACTCAACGTGGAAATCTGACGGAACCGAATCTGGTTCCGAAACAACATACCTGAGCGATTCCCCGGGTGAAGTCTCCGGTTGGTTCAATGGTGAAATTCTGTCACCGGTTCACCATGAGCTACGGACTCACATGGATTTGTTAACAAACTACAGCGAGATGCTTCCCGACGGAACTGAAGACAAGGACAAGATCAACGTCACCTCAAAGAAACTTACGAACTTAATTGATACCTTCATTAGCGGGTTAAGGCTTGAGTCAACGGATTACCAACCCCAGCCGGAGTCCCTTTCAATTCAGTCCATTGTTGAGGAACGTATTGAACGACTCAAATCACTGTACAATTTTTTCGGAAGGACAATCAAAACGGATTTCGAGGAGGCCCCGACCGAAGTAACCTGGGATCGTCGGTTTTTAATCCTTCTGATTGACACCCTCCTTGTTGAGTGTGCCGAACCGGCTGACGGTACTTCGTTCGTAGCTCTAAAACGCCCGGATGCATCGTCGAATGAATCAGCAATTCTCGAAGTTCAGGATTTTAAACGATCGTGGGGAGCCCGGCGCCAGGAACACCTGCGGCAGGGCCTGAGTCAAGAGACCCCCGAAGAACTCGTCAACAAATTTTCTCCCGAAACCGGCCTGCGATTATACACTGCCCAGCAATTGCTTGAACGACAGGGGGGAGAGTTCAGAGCTGTCACAGAAGCCAGACCGGGAGCAGTATTCCGCTGTTATCTTTAAACCCGGTCCGATCCATCTCATATCTCAAAACAGGGACCCTGAACCTTGACTAAGCGCCAGTGGATCATCACTCTGACCGTTTTATTACTGATCTACGGTCTGTTCGTCTGGCAGTACGAACGATACAAGTACCAGCGTACCCATCGCCTAACCGACCAGTACAGTATCTTTCTGGAACCGTACCTCTGGAATTTTGACAAGAAAAACACAACGGAAATCTTACGGTTTATCACCGAACTACAATCCTTCAAATCCGCGAAAGTCAAACACCCGGATGGAAGGCTATTTGCTCAAAGCCAGGGGGAAGGAATCAGGTCGGACTACGAAGCAATTCTAAAGGAGCTAAATCTGATCAATACATTTAAATTAACTCATGACCTGACTTACCAGGGACAAACAATCGGTTCCCTCGAAGTTGCCTGGATAGATCGATCGATCTACATGCACGGCTACGGATCGCTGGTGCTGATCCTTGTTGGGTTTATCGTCTACTTTTACATCACAACGAGGGCTCGAGAACAGGAACTTCAGCAGCTTCGCCTGGAGAAAGAG
>JBDGPI010000232.1:19862-25420 GCA_042219765.1 Salsurabacterium abyssinicum (SeqCode) | reverse complement strand
CGCGCCCGTGAGGAAGCGGAGGCATCCGCCCGTGCTAAAAGTAAGTTTTTAGCGAAGATGAGCCACGAATTACGAACTCCGCTGACCGCTATTATTGGCTACAGTGAAATGCTCTACGAGCAATACGAACAGTTTGATTCCGAACAAATAAAAAAGGATCTGGAAAAAATACAGAACGCCGGTAACCACCTCCATGATCTGATAAATAACATCCTTGATCTCTCAAAGATCGAAGCCGATAAAGTTGAACTTGACCGGGAGGAGTTCGACATCCGTGAGGTCTGCAGCGACGTAAAAGAAACACTACAACGACTCGCCAGGAATAACGAAAACGAACTTACTCAGGATCTACCGGACGAACCAGTGATCATGACTGCGGACCGTACAAAAGTTCGACAATGCCTCTTTAACCTCGTCTCGAATGCCTGCAAGTACACCGAAAACGGATCCATTGAAATACGTCTCGAGAGCTCCGACGAAGGCGCGGAGCAGGTAGAGATTTCCGTTTCCGACACGGGTCGCGGCATTGAAGAGGACCAGCTTCAGTCAATTTTTGAGGCCTTTGAACAGGATAAGTCCGATGGAGTCTCGAGACCGGTCGGTACGGGACTGGGATTAACCATTACGAAAAAATTCAGTGAGATGATGGGAGGAGAACTTTTGGTTGAGAGCGAGCCGGGGGTTGGCTCAACCTTCACAATACGACTGCCGTTAAGTCTTTAGCAAAAAGACGACCAATCCTGAACCATTGAAACGGTCACCGCAGTCGTAAATTAATACCCCTCACCAAACTGTAGTGCAACCTGTTCGGGCGTGTCGAAATCGTGAAAGTCCTCACCTTTTTCCCGGGAGAGAATGTCCAGGGCAGCGGCCGCACCATCCCCGGCTGAGATGATGGCCTGCCACTCCTGATCCCGGACCATTGCTCCGGTGGCGTAAACCCCGTCCAGACTGGTCTCCATGCTGAGGGTTACGTCAACGAGGTCACCGTTAAACTCACAACCCAGCGACTCCGCAAGACCCCTGTCGGATCCCGTGGCGAGAACAACGTAGTCGACGTCAACCTGCTCGTCCTCCGAGCTGAGAGTGTAAGTCTCTTCGTTTGGCTGAATCTCGGTTATTTTGGATTCCTCGTTGAGATCAACACCAAAAAGCTTCACCTGGCTGCGGAGCGAATCCATGTAAGCCGAACCGTCCATGGAACCGATCCCGGGATAGTTCAGCAGATGAGCCTGATGCATCCAGGTCTTATCAGTGTCGAATACGACCGTGTTAAGACCGTTTTTCTGAGTAAACAGGGCGGCGCTCAGGCCGGCGGGACCTCCGCCGACAACTCCCACTGTAGACATAAAAATCACCTTTCGGCCGGCAGTAAGATATTGGAACTCTTCAGGGCTGTATAAGATAACCATCGCCCGATCAGAATTAAAGGGCCGCAGTTAACGGAGTTTTACCATTGGATCGTGTATCCCTTCACTGAAGCGGATCGATACGATCAACGTAGTTCTCCGGGTCAATCCTTAAATCACCAACCCGTTCCGGAGTCTCCAGTGGGGTTTGAACCTCGATCTGTCTGGTGTCGTAATCGATATTGCGGACTATTCCCAGACCACGGCAGTATCCGCTATCCTCACAGAGACCGACCAATCGATTCGTTTCAAAATCAATCCTCGGCCAGACGGCTTTATTATCCCAGGAAAGACGGGTCGTACCCGTACCACCAAAATAATTCCGGTAGCACTCATTCCTGTAATTCCGACGAGATGCCTGTGTTTTGGGTTCAGCGGCCTTGCTGACCGGTAATTTGACAAGCTTGTGATCCGATCGGCGCCGGAGGGGTTCAAGGATTGGTTCAATCTCCCGTTGATGTTGAAGGGCAACGATCGCTTCAGGTCGCAGCAGATCAACAAGAGCTCGCTTGAGGTAAAGTCCACCAGCGCCTGGATCGACAAGCCCCGACGTATCGTAGAGAACCGGCTTATCCCCGTGCAAACAATTGACCAGGTTTCTGGCGCCGACCGTTACGGACAACATGTTACCTCTCGGGCTACTCGAACCAACGAACCAGCTTGTTTTAGTTTCCTTTGAGGAGAGTGTCATCGTTGAGGGAGGTCCCAGTGATCCCTGCCCGGGATCACCATCAAGGTAAACGGGGTTTTGATTTCGTGCTTCTAACTGATCGCCAAGCCAATTGCCCGTATCGGCCGCACCAACGACCATGACGACTCCCGTTAGATCGTCCGACGGAACGTCTGTCCAGGCGTCAGGGACGTCCAGGTTTCCGCCGGTCATCGATAGCATTCACGAACGGACGGTGCTCAAAACCAACAAGTGCATGAGATACCCTACTATTCTTAGCTTATGTGGTCTCAAGCTCGGAATAAATACAGACCTGGTCTCTACCACTTTCCTTTGCCTCGTACAAAGCCTGGTCGGCTTTTTTTACCAGATCCTCGGGATCGTGTATATCGGGAGTCAGTTCGGCCGCACCAATACTGCAAGTCACGGAAAAGGTTTCACCGTCGTCAGTTTCAAAGGTTCTTGACTTTAACTCCTTCCGGATGCGTTCCGCCACCGTGCTAGCACCCCCCTGGTCAGCCGTTGGAAGCATGATACAGAATTCCTCACCACCGTAGCGTCCGGCAACGTCCGAGGAACGAAGTTTGTCCTCGGTTACGTCCCCGATGATCTCCCCAAATGTCTCCAGAACAGTATCTCCCATGTCATGTCCGTAATTGTCATTAACATCCTTGAAATGGTCGAGATCAACCATCAGGACGGAGAATTCATTCTGGGTCCGGCGAGCTCGATCGTACTCCTGTTCAATTCGCTTGTCCAGTTCGTGGCGTTCGTACAGACCCGTTAACTGATCGAACATGGCCAGTTCCTCGATGCGGTTTTTAGTCCGATGGAGTTCACGGCTCTGAAAAAAATTTATTCGGTTGAGCCGATAGATGGCAAAGTGACCCACGAGAATACTGATGATTACGATGGATCCAAGCACCAGCGTAATCCCCGTAAAGAAAATAGGATCCCAACCTCTCGCAAGGTAGATACCAGGAAGCATCACGAACGATCCAACCGTGGCCAGAACTCGCTCCATCAGGGCCCCGGGTAGAACTAATGTAAAAAACGGTACGAGGTAAAGAATGTACATTACTGCGTGGTTTCCCACGGCAACACCGGAGAGGAAATATCCGCTAACGAAAGCCGCCGGCAGGTAAGCCATGGTAAATGCCCAGTGGTACCGCCGCCTGATCGTTCTTGAAAAATAAATGGCCGTAACCATCAGTGTCATCAGCGCACTGACTGTCCAGCGCCAGGCATTGAACGATCCCCAATCCCTCGAGGACATTATCAGGGATCCAGCCTGTCCAATGACGACACAGTAAAAAATGGCAAACAAACCGAGAGCGTATAGGAGGGGCACACAGATCCGTTGTAAATGAACGGCCAGAAGGGCCTGCTGAAAGGATGAAAGAGAGTTCGAATACGAAAGTTTCTCCGAGGCAAAATCCAGGAACGAAGACACCGCAATCAAATCCCCTTACCAAGAATCAAACTTTACCATAACTCTACCCGGGCGAATCCGCAGTGTTTCTATGACCAGGATTGATCGATTCATCACGTGAAGTAGTTTCCGATAATACGATCTCGGTGCAATCAATCCTCCACACTGAACGACTGGAAGCGGGGTCTCGACCAACCAAAAGCACAACAAAAGAGTCCCAGAACTCCAATCCGGTGAGAATTATTCATTCTGGGCATTGGGTGGTCCTTCCAGGGTTTTGGTGAGTATTTTGGTAGAGTGAGCACATCAATTCATTATAGTTCGGCGTTTACTGGCAAAGTGAGTTCTGGAGTTAAACCCAGAGGGTTGGATCGGACCGTCTTAAGACCGCACTCATTCCTGCGTGAGAGAAAGAATAAATACCGGATGACGACGCTCAAATACAAAAAAGCCTCCCTCTTGGACGAGGGAGGCCCATTATTTGTCTTTTTTCCTGTGACATCAGAACGACGAACGGACGCGAAACCTAAGCCATTTGTTCCCGAACCGTTCGAGGCGTCTGACTGTAATACTCGGGATGCCGGGCAAGGAACCCACTTCTTATACGGGGTTGCTGTGGGTGAACCATCTTGCCCTGCTCGTCGGCGTACTCGAACAAGGCTTTTGCCAGTACATCTTCTATCGCATGTCGAGCGGACTCACTAAGAACGGATGGAAGACTATAATGGTAAGCTGTTAGACGATCCGGATTATCGCCGTAGTGGAGTGCGGCCTTACGACCGTCGATGGACGTTCGGAAGCATGAATCAGAGCCATCGTGCTCCACGGCGCTATCAATGATCCCCGCTTCGACGAGTTCTTCCTCGTCGGGTAGGGCGGAAAGCTCCGAAAGCTTCGACTCCATATCCCGGGTCGTCGAAATTACTTCGTGTATTTCATCAACTTTTTGACGGAACTCATCGTCCTGATCTTCACTGAGTGCATCGACCTTGTCGTTTAGCTCATCAAGTGACTGTTGGATGGATTCGATTGCCTCACCACCAACGTCGACTTCGCTCATCCCCTGGTTGACGGCCTGAAGCGTATTCATCAATTCATCCTGACGCTGATAGATGCCCTCCAGGAGTTCATTGTCGAAATCAACCTCATCGGTCTTGGGAACTCCACTGGACCAACCAACCTGAGGGACGCCCTTCGACGAGGATGGCTCAGTTTTCGCTGACGTACCCGGGGTTTCCGCCGGTTCCTCCGTTTCGGGTTCAGGCTGATCCTCCGCTTCTTCCTCGGGTTCTTCTTCCGTGACCTCTTCCTGGGGTTCCTCGGATTCCTCGGCGGCTTCCTCCGTCTCTTCGGCTGATTCCTCTTCCCCAGCATCCGAATCATCCGATGCCACTTCCCCGTCTCCGGAAACGGTTCCGGCCAGCTCATCGAGGTTTTCGGGAGCGTGGTCGGTTTTCCACCATTCGGGTTTGTCACCGCTTTCACCAGCATCACGCAACGCCTGTAGTTTCTGTGATTTATAAATCTGTACTTCCTGTAGATCATCCTCATTCAATTCACGAGGATCCTGCTGTAATTTTTCCTCCAACTCGGGATCTTCGTCAAAGTTGCTCATGGTTTGGCCTCCTTCGACCTGGTTAAAGCCCAATTAACGTAGATAATTTTGTCTACGATGAATTTGTACAATCAGTAATGGAAACTGCCAACGAAAGCATTAAACTTATCACAAAAGTTTACAGATGCGTTGGAAAAATCGGAAGCCTACCGTTTGAAACTCCCTTCAGGAGAACACTGGGTTTAAATCGGCCTGAAAATCCAATTGAATCAGGGTGGTATTAATTCTATTTGTTTCACCCAGAGGGGGGTTTTTAAAATCCAACTTGAGGTCATTATCAGATTCAAAAGGTGATTCCGATGAAAAAGAATAAAACTTTAAGTATTTTCTACTTACTTTTGGTGTCGATAATCCTGTCGGGTTGCGCCGACACTTATCTCGCCGACGACGGACCGGGGCCGAGCCATCGAGGCGAGGCAACACATGAATCCG